>JACIWP010000204.1 GCA_014360855.1 Anaerolineae bacterium | reverse complement strand
GAGCAGGCTGAGCAGGAAGCGGAAAAGGAGAAGCACCGCCATGGCTGAGCTGACACCCAAAGAGCGCATGCAGATCCCGCGGCAGGAGATGCCGGCGCAGGACCCGCTGGAGCGCCGCTATAATTTCAACGAGGTGGCGCTGGGCTTTGATTTTGAGACTGCCCGCCGCGAGGCGGAGCGCTGTCTGCAGTGCAAGAACCCGACCTGTATGGACGGCTGTCCGGTCGGCGTGCTGATCCCGCAGTTCATCCGCCGCCTGCGCGAGGGGGACATGGCCGGCGCGGTGATGGCGATGAAAGAGCGCAACAGCCTGCCGGCCATCTGCGGGCGCGTGTGCCCGCAGGAGGTGCAGTGCGAGGCGACCTGTGTGCTGGCCAAACGCGGCGCACCGGTGGCCATCGGCCGGCTGGAGCGCTTCGTCGGCGACTACGAGCTGGCGCGCCGCACCTGTCCCCTGGTGCGGGCCGCTCCCACGGGCATGCGGGTGGCGGTGGTAGGCTCAGGGCCGGCGGGGCTGACCTGTGCGGTGGAGCTGGGCCGGCGCGGTCATCAGGTGACCATCTTCGAATCCCTGCACGCCGCCGGCGGTGTGCTCATCTACGGCATCCCGGAGTTTCGCCTGCCCAAGTGGATCGTCCATGCCGAGATTGATTATGCGATGGAATGCCTGGGCATTGAGATACGCACCGACCATGTGGTGGGCCGTACTATCACGCTGGATGAACTGCTGGCCGATTACGATGCGGTGTTCCTGGGCACAGGTGCCGGCCTGCCGACCCTGCTGAATGTCCCCGGCGTGAACCTGAACGGCGTCATGTCCGCCAACGAATTCCTCACCCGGGTGAACCTGATGAAAGCGTATCTCTTCCCGGAATATGATACCCCCATCAAGGTGGGCCGGAAGGTAGCGGTCATCGGCGCCGGCAACGTGGCCATGGATGCGGCGCGCTGCACCCTGCGCCTTCAGCATATGCGCGCCGAAAAGGAGGGCGGGGAACCGGGGCAGGTCTATATCGTGTACCGGCGTTCGCGGCAGGAGGTGCCGGCACGCGCCGAGGAATTCCATCACGCCGAGGAAGAAGGGGTCATCTTCGAGTTTCTGACCAACCCCGTGGAGATCCTCGGCGACGAGCAGAAGCGTGTGCGAGGCCTGCGCTGTGTGCGCATGCAGTTGGGCGAGCCGGATGCCTCGGGGCGCCGCCGGCCCGTCCCCATCCCCGGTTCAGAGTTCGATCTGGAAGTGGACATGGTGATTATCGCGGTGGGCACCACTCCCAACCCGGTGGTGTTCCTCAACACCTACGGCTTGGAGCGGACGAAAGAGGGGACAGTGGTGGCGGATATGACTACCCTGCGCACCACCAAGCCGCGCGTCTGGGCCGGCGGCGATGTGGTCACGGGCGCCGCCACGGTGGTCAGTGCCATGGGCGCCGGCAAAGTCGCCGCCGCCGACATGCACCGCTTCTTGTGCGGGGAGTTCAGCGAGTCGGAGTGGTGGCCGGCGGAGGTGGAGGCATCCACCGCCGGCGCGTGACAGCGGATTATCCTCGGATGGCGGTCACCGGCGAGGTGACTGCCATTTTGTTTGGGACGACCCTGCGGCAGGTGACAGTCACATGGGTGACTGTCACCTGCTTTTGGGGCAGGCTGTTCGCGGTGCGCGTGAAAATGACGTGAGATCGTGCGTAAGCACATCATTTTCGGTGGGATATTTCACGGATATTTTGTACAAGGGGAAACGCAGGGCCGGCGGCGATGCGGCCGGCGGGGCAGGGGACAGGATTCAGGACTGAGCGGAGCTCGTCCCCCGACGGTGGGTGCACATCTTGTCCAATGTCGCCAGCAGTTCCTTCGGGTTGATCGGCTTGGAAAACCAGGCGTCAATGGGCAGATATTCATCGGTGGGGAACTCGCTGGCGTGCGGCGTGTCCGCGATGGAAGTGACCATGATGACGCGCGTGTTCTTCAGGCGCGGGTCCGTCTGTATTTCCCGGCTCACGTACAGCCCGTCCAGGATGGTGCGCATCATGATATCCAGCAGGACGATATCAGGCGGATCACTGCGCATGATGTCGAGGGCCTGTTGGCCGTTGGATGCAGTGAGCGTCTGATAGCCTTCCTTTTCCAGGATGGTGCGGGTGATCTCGACAAAGTCGGGGTCATCGTCTACGATTAACACACGGCACATGGGTCACCTCCCTCTTTCTTTGTTGCGATGTGTGAACAACCAGCCGGCAGGATGCGACGCAGATAAAGCAAAACACGATAATTTCCTATCAATATTATAACCCGAAACGGGATAGAATTCAACATGATCTTTCGCGAAGCCCGGCCGTCATGTTCCCCACTGGATACCCAATCACCCTCGCGGTGACCACCGCCTAATAACGAGGCCATGCCATTGGCTTTGAGCTAGTGGGATATCATGGTATAATGGCGTGTGCGCTCGGACCACTGCACTCGGAATGGAAGAGCCAGCATGAGCCTGCGAAGCGAGATCGTCCAGTTGGAAGAGCTGGTGCGCCGCGCCTGTAGCGGGGACAAAGAGGCCCAACGCCAACTGCCGGCGCGCTTCGAGAGCCTGCGCCGCGAGGCAGAGACCCTCATCAAGCATCAGCAGGAGCTTATCACCCTCTATGAAATAGCCCGCGAGCTGGCCTCCATGGTCCATTTGGAAGATATCCTGGACCTGATATTGACGCGCGCGCTGGCCCTGGTGAAGGCGGAACGGGGTTTCATCGTGCTGGCCGACGAGCCGGCGGGCGAGGAGAGCTTCCGCATCGCGGTCGCACGCCAGTTTTCCCTGGAAGAGGTGGATGACGGGGAGGTGCGCCTGAGCCGAAGCCTGATCGGCCGGGTGATGCAGACGCGCCAGGCGGTGGTTACCACCAATGCGCAGGAGGACCCCCGCTTTCAGTCGTCCGCCAGCATCGTGAATTACCGCATCCGCTCCGTCATGGCGGTGCCGCTGATATATGAGCGCGACCTGCTGGGAGCGATTTACCTGGATACCCGCATCACGGAGCGCCTGTTCACGCAGGAGGACCTGGCCCTGCTTCAGGCGCTGGGGAATCAAGCGGCTATTGCTCTCCATATGGCTCAGCTCTACCGCAATCTCGAACAGCGCAACCTGGAACTTCAGCAGGCGCTGGCGGAACTGCGGGCCACCCAGGACGAGCTGATTCGCTCGGAGCGTCTGTCGGCGGTTGGCCGGCTGGCCAGCGGCATCATCCATGATTTCAAGACGCCCATGACCACCATCAAAGGCTATGCCGCCTTCCTGGGCAGGGATGATCTGCCGCCGGCCCAGCGCAAACAGTTCGCCCAGACCGTCATGAACGCGGTGGATATCCTGGTCGGCATGGCGCAGGAAATCCTCGATTTCGTCCAGGGCGGCGGCGCCCTGCAGATGGAGCCGGTCCCGCTGGACACCTTCGTGCAGGAAGTGGTGGATTTCCTCAAGGAGGATTTTCGCGAGCGGCATATCACCATTCACACCCAGCTCGAGTATCGCGGCGTGGTCTCGCTGGATAAGGGCAAGATGCGGCGCGTGTTGGTAAATATCGCCGGCAATGCCCGCGATGCGCTCAATGGACAGCCCGGCAATTTCACCATCATTTCCCGCCGGCAGGATGATCAGGTGGTGCTCGAGCTGATTGACGACGGCCCAGGCATCCCGCCGGAGATTCTGCCGAACCTGTTTCAGCCCTTTGTCACGCACGGCAAAGCCCACGGCACCGGCCTGGGATTGGCCATCAGCAAGAAGATCGTGGAGGATCACGGCGGCACCATCGCCGTGATGACCGGCCTGCCGAAGGGCGCCGGCTTTGTCATCACCCTCCCCCTGCCGTGAGGTGAGCGTGAGTATCCCCGACACGCCCATCCGCTTCCTGGTCATCGGACATCTTTGCAGGGACGTCGTCCCTGGCGGATATGCCCTGGGGGGCGTGGTGACCTATGCCGGCCTGACGGCGCATCGGTTGGGCCTTCCTACGGGCATCCTGACCCGCTGTGGCCCGCACGTCTCGCCCGGGGACATGCCCGAGGGCATTCATCTCCATGTCCTGCCCTCCGAGCGCACGACCACTTTTCATAACCAGTACACCGCCGGCGGGCGGGTACAGCGCCTGCTGGAGGTCAGCGAACCGATTGGGGCAGAGGATGTGCCGGCGGCCTGGCGCGCGGCGCCGCTCGTCCTATTGGGGCCGGTGGCACATGAGATTGCCCCTGAGTTGGCGAGGCTGTTCCCGAACGCACTGTGCGGCGCGGTCCTGCAGGGCTGGATGCGGGAATGGGATGCGGAAGGCCGTGTCTCGAACCGGCCGGCGCTCCTGCGCCGGCTTTCGTTCGAGGGCATCCGCGTCGTGACCCTGAGCGAGGAAGAGCTGGCCGGCGACGACGAGACGCTGGCGTATCTGCGCCGGCACGTGCCGGTGGTGGTGCTGACCCAAGGGCCGCGCGGCGCGACGGTTTTCGCTGAGGGAAAGGCGTTTCATGCGGAGCCTCGGCCGGCGCAGGAGCTGGACCCTACCGGCGCCGGCGATGTCTTCGCCGCCGCCTTTCTTGTCCGGCTGTATGAGGGATGCGGTTATCAGGAGGCGGCGTATTTCGCCAATGTGACCGCCTCGTTCTCCATCGAACAGCCGGGGCCGGCTGGCATCCCGGAACGCCGGCAGGTCCTCGCATGGATACACTCTCACCCATCAGGAGGCATGGTGCCAGATGTCGAGCAGTCCGCTTCCGCCCATCACACCTGAGCCCGCCGGCGTGGCTGTGCGGCCGGTGCCGAGCCTTGGCGGACGGCTGGCCGGCTATTGGGCGCTCATTAAGAGCAAGCAAACCCTACTGCTGTATGCCACGGGAATCTGCGCCTACATCGTGTCCATGGGGGGGCATGCCCCGCACGCCCATGTCCTGCTGTTCAGCGCGGCCCTGCTGTTGAGCATCAGCGGCTGTACCGCGCTCAACATGGTGCTGGATCGCGATATTGACGCCGTCATGGAGCGCACCCGGACGCGCCCGTTGGTGCGCGGGGTGATCGGTGCCCGCGCCGCGGCGGTCTATGGGGCGGTGCTTGCGCTGGCCGGCCTGGCGCTTGCCTTCGCCCTGCGCTGGCAGGCCGGCGTGGTCATCGCCATGGGCTTTGTCTTCGACCTGGGGGTGTACACCCTGTGGCTGAAGCGGCGCTCCCCCTTGTCCATCATCTTCGGGGGCATTTCGGGGGGCATGCCGGCGCTGGCCGGCCGCGTCCTGGCCACCGGCCGGGTGGATGTGGTGGGCATCCTCTTCGTGCTCTCCATTCTGCTGTGGATCCCCTCCCACATCGTCACCCTTTCCATCAAATACGCCGAGGATTACCGCCGGGGCGGGGTGCCGGTCTGGCCCAATGTCTACGGCGAGCGGTCGGCGCGCTATTTCATTGCCGTCTCGAACCTGCTCAATGCGCTGGTGCTGTTCGCCTGCGGGCTGTTGTTGGACATTGCCCGGCCGGCCCTGG
>JACIWP010000203.1 GCA_014360855.1 Anaerolineae bacterium | reverse complement strand
AGTACGCCGCCGGCTTGGTGGCCTTCAACAGCGTCTTCCAGGTGCTCTTTTACAGCGTCTATGCCTGGTTCTTCGTCACCGTCCTGCCGCCGCTCTTCGGCCTGCAGGGGAGCGAGGTGCACGTCACCATCGGCGAGATCGCCAAGAGCGTGTTCATCTACCTGGGCATCCCGATGATCGCCGGCTTCCTGACCCGCGCCATCCTCCTGCGCCGCAAAGGCCGGGAATGGTACGAGACCCGCTTCATCCCGCGCATCAGCCCCATCACCCTGATTGCCCTGCTCTTCACCATCATCGTCATGTTCAGCCTGAAGGGCAATCTGATCGTGCAGATTCCTCTGGACGTGGTGCGCATCGCCATCCCGCTGGCGCTCTACTTCGTGATCATGTTCCTGGTGAGCTTCTGGATGGGTTACAAGCTGGGCGCGGACTATTCCAAGACCACTACCATCGCCTTCACGGCCGCCAGCAACAACTTCGAGCTGGCGATCGCGGTCTCGGTGGCGGTCTTCGGCATCAACTCCGGCGGCGCTTTTGCGGCGGTCATCGGCCCGTTGATCGAGGTGCCGGTGATGATCAGCCTGGTGAACGTGGCGTTCGCCCTCCAGCGCCGGCTTTTCCGGGCGGAGGCCCAGCCGGCCTGATCCTGACAACGATAAGACAGCGTTACACGAAGACGGCCGCTACGAAAGCGGCCGTCTTTTTTCAGTCGTATACCAGCCGGCCCTCCACCTTTGCTGACAGGTTCTGGTGAGTGCGCAGGTATTCTTCCAGCACCTGCTGGGCGGAGGTGCTGACGACTTTGAGGCCGGCGGCCTGCGACAGTTCCTCCGGCTGAATGTCGAGGTACTGCCGGCAGTTGGAGTAATGGTAGGCCTGGAGGGCCACGCGATAGAGGGTGTTCGCCTGTACCGGCTGACCGCGGACCTTCAGCGAGACCAGCCGGCGGGCCCCGTCATCATATACCGCCTCGACCTTTCCTCTACAAGGTGGCCGACGCCTGGGCGGGGAACTCGCTATGGGCAGAACTTGACGCCGGCCCTTGTCTTACAATATAATAAATGTAGCTTCCAAGCAGGTCAGGCGACCGCGGTCGGCCGTACGGCCGGCTGAGGAAAGTCCGAGCTCCGCAGAGCACGGTGCTGGGTAACGCCCAGGCGGGGTGACCCGACGGAAAGTGCCACAGAAAACAGACCGCCGGCCATCGGCCGGTAAGGGTGAAACGGTGGTGTAAGAGACCACCAGCAGTCCGGGTGACCGGGCTGGCTAGGCAAACCCCACCGGGAGCAAGGCCAAATATGGGGGTGCGGCGCTTCGGCGCCAGGGGGTTGCTCGCCCTCTGCCCCCGGGTAGGCCGCTTGAGGCTGTCGGCAACGGCAGTCCCAGAGAGATGGTCGCCACCCAGCCGTCGGCTGGGGACAGAACTCGGCTTATCGACCTGCTTGGAGGCGTTTTGTTTTATTCCTCGTATATCTCCGTGTAGGTGCGGCACCCGATGACGCCGTGTTCGAACCGACAGCGCGGCAGTCCCCACTCATCCTCGCCCTGGTCCTCCACCGGATAGCCCAGCGGCCCCAGGGCGCCGCCGTAGGTGTAGATGTAGCGGTTGTGGATAACACCCCGCACCACATAGGCCTGGGAGGCGCCGTCCTTCAGCATGATGATGGCCTTCTGGCCCTTGGAATTGATGAAGTCCTGCACGACGCCGGCGCCCCAGCGGTGCACGTACACGCCCCCGCCGTTATCCGTCGGTACGCCCAGCACTTTCTCGCCGCCGTTGCGCTCATAGGCGGCGATAATGGCGGGATAGCGCCGGCCGGCGGAGTCGTAGCCCACCAGCGGCGCCGGGGCGCTTTCGGCGCAGAGCGCCTTGAAGGCGGCGTAGGCCTGCTTGCGGTTGGAGGCGATGAAGGCGCCGGCGCGGTACAGACCGTAGTTCTGCCCGGAGAAATCCTGCAGGCAGAACCAGGCGGCGGTCTTCACGCGAGGATGGTCGCGCAGGAGGCGGAAGGCGGTCTGCAGATTGCTGGCCTGTTTGGCCTCGCCGTTGTCCGATGTCCAGCCGTACTCCGAGACATGAAGCCCTTTCTCCGTGAGGTTCCCCTCGTAGCGCGTGATGACCGACCAGATGGCGTTCAGGTAGCGGGTGATGACCGCTTCGATGTCCGCCGGCGCGGCCGTCGGCGATAGGCCCACGTAGAGATGGTACCCGATGTCGTCCAGGGGATAGGTGCCGTTCGCCGCCTGGAACGCTTCCCAGCCGTGCGACTGCCGGCCCAAGCGGTAGGTCTGGTCCAGATAGGCGGTGCCGTCATCCCCGCCGTCGGGCAGGTCATGGGCCAGCAGGGGCCCGGAGACCAGGATGACATCCCGCTGGTCGTCGATCTTGATCTTCTGGTAAATGTCGCGCAGCATGCGGGCGAACCAATATGGATGCACCCAACTGCTCTGCCCGCCGTGCCAATCGTTGGGCTCGTTGAAGGATTCGTAAATGTGGATGCGGTCGGCGAAGTGCGCGACAATGGCGGCGAAATTGGCCACATATTCCCTCAGCCAGTCCTCGGCGTCCGAATTCGGCGTGGGCTGTCGGAAGCGGTTGCCCGGGTCGGGCCGGCTGGTGGCCTCGGCCCCCACCAGGGCATACACCCCCAGCCCTTTGGCCAGCAGGCCGTCCACGATGGTGTCGTAGGTCTGGAACCAGGTGCGGCCGGCGTGCGGAGTGGTGTCGGCCGGCGAGCGCCACGGCCCCAGCACGAAATTCAGCCGCACGAAGGCCGCGCCGGTGTCGGCGATGATGGTAGGATCGGCATACTGCGTGGCGATGGCCCCGGAACCCACGTCAATGGGCCGGTTGGCGTCAATACCCATCTTGCCCTTGCTGAAGATGCGATCGCTCATGGGAGACTCCTCCTGCCGGCCAAGGCTCCGCCGGCGGTTGCAACAGCTCTCGGATGGCCTGGAGATCTTGCGACGTGTTGATGTTCATGAACGAGCGGAACTGCGGGTCGAACACCGCGATCTCCTCCGGCTCCACGTAGCGGACGCAAATGTCATCGAAGAAGGAAATGATGCGTCTGTCGCCGCGGGCCAGCGCCCGGCGGATGGGCTCCAGACAAGCCCGGGAATATACGGCGTGCAGGGGTTCGACGCCGTCGGGAAGCCGCGGCACCACCGCATCAAACTGGGAGGAGAGTCCGATGAGATAGCGGAGCAGGGGGCGCGAAAGGAAGGGCATGTCGCAGGCGACCACCAGCACGCGCGCACCGCCGGCCCGTGCGAGAGCGGTATAGATGCCGCCCAGCGCGCCGTAGCCGGGGATGATGTCCGGCTCCACGCGCGCGCCCAGGCCGGCGTAGCGCTGGAGGTCATTGGCGATGATGATGAGCTCCTGCCCGATGCCGGCCAGCGCCCCCAGAGTCCATTGGATGAGCGGCCGGCCGCCCAGCTCCAGGAAGGCCTTATCCGCTCCCATGCGCCGGCTTTGTCCGCCGGCGAGCACGGCACAGATCACGGCCGGCGGCGTCCTTGTACTGCTGTCCATTCCCTGACCTCCTGCACCAGCCAACCCAGTATAGTCCAAAACTTCCCCCTTGTCCACTGTTTCAAGCGCAGGCGATCCTTAAAATTTGTCCGAACCTCTTTACACCCGCTGGGAATTCTGCTATAATATCATTTGCAACCGAAAAGTGTACAGCTTTCCATGTGAGAAAGCGAGGAGTCCCCTAACCTGGGCGCAGGGTGGGCGCTTGTGGCGGCATTGACCGCTTAAGAGGGGAAATCTCCTCGCTTTTCATGTCCGCTTTTCCCCGCTGAAATATTGACCCGCATGCCGTTCCTGCCGTATAATGTCCCCGGCACATTCCTACAAACGACGGCTCGCGGCATCTGGCCCGCGGCGCAGGACGGGAGGAAGCGAGTGGCTGAGCTGTTCGAGGTGCGTAAGCTGGCGCCGGGTGTGCATGTCATCACCGAGCTGGGGCAGTCGCACGCCTATCTGGTGGAGGGGGATGCCTATGCGGCGCTGATTGATACGGGGATGGGCATCGGCGACATCCGGGCGGTGGTGGAGGCGCTGACCAGCCGGCCGGTCATCGTGCTGAACACCCATACCCACTGGGACCATGTGGGCGGCAACCACCGCTTCGAACATATCGGCGTGCACCCGGCGGAGGCGGAGGGCCTTCAGCATCCGCGCCTCTCGGAGGCTTCCCAGCAGTACCTGCGCCGGCTTCAGGAAAACGGCTACCCCTTCCCGCCGGATTTCGATGCCAAACGCTTTCATCCCCGGCCTTCCTCCGCCTCCTTTTTCCTCGAGCACGGTCAGGAGATCGACCTGGGGGGACGCCGGCTCATCGTATGGCATACGCCGGGGCATTCCCCTGGCTCCGTCTGCTTCGTGGATGAGGTGGAGCGCCTGATGTTCGCCGGCGACACCGTGTATGAGGGGCCTATCTACCTGCATTTGCCAGGCAGTGATCCGCAGGCCATGCTGTCCACCCTTCAGATGCTTTCGCAGTTGGCCTGGGAGATCAATCTGCTGATGCCCGGGCATGGGCTGACGCCCACCGACGGCCGGCTCCTCCACGAGGCGGCTGACGGCCTGCGCCGGACCTTCGCCGGCGAGGTGCCGCTGAAGAAAGGCATTTCGATCCACAGCGCGGTGCGGGTGGCCTCGTTCTCTCGCGGTATGTTCTTCCTGCCGGCGGATTGGCGCCCGCCGCAGAGCGGTGCGCCAACTGCCGGCTGATACATTTTCCATCCTCGCATATCTGTCAGAAAGGGGAACCGGTTGCCATGCTGAAAGATGACATCGCCCAAGTGCTGATCACCGAGGAGGAGCTTCAGGCCAAGGTCAAGGAGCTGGGCGCCCAGATCGCGGCCGATTACCGGGACAAAAACCCCCTCCTCATCAGCGTTCTCAAAGGGGCCATGGTATTCATGGCCGACCTCATCCGCGCCATGGACATTCACCTGGGCATTGACTTTATCGCCACTTCCAGTTATGATGGAGATACCAGCACGGGCGTCGTGCGCATCCTGAAGGACCTGGAGAGCGACATTTACGGCCGGCATGTCATCGTGGTAGAGGATATTGTGGACACCGGCAGGACCCTGAACTACCTGCTGGAACTTTTGCAGGCGCGCCAGCCGGCATCCATCCGTCTGTGCGTCCTGCTGGACAAGCCCAGCCGGCGCGAGGTGCCCATCAAGGCCGATTACCTGGGCTTCAGCATCCCGGACTATTTCGTCGTCGGTTACGGCCTGGATTTCGCCGAGAAGTACCGCAATTTGCCCTTTATCGGGGTGTTAAAGCCGGAGCTGTACCGCAAGAAGTAGCCGGCATAGGCGGAAAGGAGACAACGATGGCGGAATATGGGCCGCGCACGCCCGAAGAGCGATATGGGCCGGCCTTGGAGAAGGCGCGGGCGGAGATATCCAGCCGCGATCCCGTGGTCATGGCGATATGGGCCGGCTTGCGCTATGAGCCGGCCGGCGAGGGGAGCGGCTATTTCGAGATCCCCTTACTGAATGAGTCCT
>JACIWP010000202.1 GCA_014360855.1 Anaerolineae bacterium | reverse complement strand
GTTCAGCGGATTCGTTGGGATGCAGAACCTGGCCCGCATGCTGATCGAGGCGGTCACCGGCTGGAGCTTTAAGGGTCAGGACGTCCTGCGCACCGGCGCCCGCATCCTGAACATGCGCCATGCCTTCAACCTGCGGGAGGGCTTCAAGCCGGCCGACTTCGTCATCCCGCCGCGCGCCATCGGCGTGCCGCCGCTCCAGGCCGGCCCCCTCGCCGGCGTCACCATCAACGCCCAACGCCTGGCCGAAAACTTCTTCCACTTCATCGGCTGGGACATGGAAACCGGCAAGCCCAGCAAGTACTCCCTGGAACACCTCGGCGGCATGGATGACGTCGTAAAGGACCTCTACGGATAATTGAGCGGCAGGGAGCAGGCCGGCCGGGTTCGTACCGGCCGGCCTGCCCTCGTCCGGGGAACCAGAGGCATCCATGAAGGTCACGGTCAAGTTTTTTGTGCCCCTCAATCAGGAGGTCGGCATCAACCAGACAGAGGTCGAACTGCCCGAAGGAGTCACGGGCACAGAGCTGCTGGATCATCTGGCCGAGCAGTTCGCGCATATTCGGCCGGCGCGTGAGCGTTTCCGCCGGCGAAGGGTCTATTTCCTGGTCGGGAAAGAATTCATCGCTCCCGACGTGCCTTTGCAGGACCAGCAGATCATCGTCCTGATTCCCAGCGGCAGTTGCTGTCATCCGTAACAGGACCAATGGAGCGGTATTCCATGAAAACCATCCTCATTACTGGCGGCGCCGGCAGTGTCGGCAAAGAACTGACCTTCAAATTGGTGGCCCAGGGCCACCGCGTGCGGGTCTTCGACCTGCCCATCTGCGATTACAGCGAGCTGGAGCATCAGGCCGGCATCGAGATCTTCAAAGGCGATATCCGCGACCCGGGCCTGGTACAGGACGCCGTGCGGGGCACCGACATCGTGCTCCATCTGGCCGCCATCCTGCCGCCGGCCAGCGAGCGCGATCGGGCGCGCACCTTCGGCGTCAACGTCGAGGGTACCCAGCGCGTCGTGGAGGCCATCCAGCAGACGGGCGGCACCAGCCGGCTCATCTTCGCCTCCAGCGTCGCCACCTACGGCGATACCACGACCTCCACCCCACCCATCCGCGTCGACCATCCACAGCGCCCCATAGACATTTACGGCGAGAGCAAGGTGGCCGCCGAACAGGTTATCCTGCAGGCCGGCATCCCCTACACTATCCTGCGCATCTCCGGCATCGTCATCCCGGCGCTGATGGACCCCCCAGACCCCTATCCCTTCACCGCCCAACAGCGCATCGAGCTGGTCTGCAGGGCCGACGTGGTCACCGCCCTGCTGGCGGCCGTTGACAACGATGCGGCGGCGGGTAAAATATTGAATATCGCCGGCGGTCCCTCCTGGCAAATGTACGGCCACGAGTACGTGGAGAAGGTCTTCCCCATCCTGGACATCCCCATCGAGGATGCCCATTACCGGGAAGAGCCCGGCTGGAGCGATTGGTACGACACCGCCGAATCGCAGGCGCTGTTCGCCTATCAGAATACGCCGTTCGAAGTATACCTGGATCAGCTTGAGAAGGCGGTCCTGGAGGCGTTGGGATAAGGATATGCAGGTCAGGGTCAAATTCCTGCCCCCACTGCGGGAATCGATCGGCCACGATGTCATCGTGATGGAGTTGCCGGCCGGCGCCACCGTGGCCCAACTCCTGTCGCGACTGCGCGCCCAGTTCCCCACCGCCAACCAGATGCTCGAAAACGTGCTCTATATGGTCAACTACACTCGCGCCCAATCCAACACCGTCCTGCAGGAGGGAGATGAGGTCATTTGCTTCAAACTATTGGGAGGAGGATAACCCCTCCTGACGGCGGGTTTCCGCGCCGCGGAAATTTGACATTTCCGCGATAGTATGGAATAGTATGCCGTGTGGCCATGAAGAGCCTGGGGAACCTTTCCCCCAGGCTCTTTTATTGCCCTTCGGCAAAATGAGATTTTCCTGGCTGTAGGCAGTAAAAGGGGAAGACGAATGACCGTAGACATTCAGAAAATTCGCAACATCGGCATCATTGCCCATATTGACGCCGGCAAAACGACCGTGACGGAACGCATCCTGTTCCACACCGGCAAAACGCACCGCATCGGCAATGTGGACGAGGGCACTACCGTGACCGACTCCATGCCGCAGGAGCGTGAGCGCGGCATCACCATCCAGTCCGCCGCGGTGACCACCGAATGGAAGGGACATCAGATTACCATCATCGATACCCCTGGCCATATCGACTTCACCGCGGAGGTTCAGCGCGCCCTGCGCGTCCTGGACGGCGGCGTGGTGGTCTTTGACGGCGTCGCCGGCGTCGAGCCGCAGTCCGAAACCGTCTGGCGGCAGGCGGATCGCTATCGCGTCCCGCGCATCTGCTTCATCAACAAGCTGGACCGTGCCGGCGCCAACTTCTGGTACGCCCTCGAGACCATCGAAACACGCCTGGGCGCCCACCCGCTTGCCATCCAGATGCCCATCGGCTCCGAAAAGGCCTTCCGCGGCATGATCGACCTGGTCGAAATGCACGCCTACCTGTATCCCGAGCCGCACGCGGAACCGGTCACGGCGCCGATCCCGGCCGAACTGATGGAAGAGGCACAGGCGCGCCGCGAGGCGATGCTGGAACTGCTGGCCGACGTGGACGACGAGGTTGCCGAGCGCTATCTCGAGGAAGCAGAAATGTCCCCGGACTTTCTGCGCGCGGCCATTCGCCGCGCCACCCTCGCCGGCGCCCTGGTCCCTGTGCTGTGCGGCACGGCCCTGCATGATATGGGCGTCCAGCCGCTCCTGGATGCGGTGGTAGCGTATCTGCCGGCCCCGCAGGACATCGAACCCATGTCCGGCCGCATGCCTGAGACGGGCGAGGAAATCGGCTGTGACAACGATGCGTCCCAGCCTCTGGCGGCGCTGGTTTTCAAGGTCAACACCGACCCGTACGTCGGCCGGCTGGCCTATATCCGGGTCTATGACGGCGTCCTGCGCCGCGGCGAAACGGTGGCGAACCCCGCCACCGGCAAGAAGGAGCGCATCGGCCGGCTGGTGCGCATGCACGCCGACCGCCGCGAGGACGTGGAGGAGATCTCCGCCGGCGACATCGGCGCCATCCTCGGCATGAAGATCGCCACCACCGGCGAGACCATCTGCGCGCCATCCCGTCTGGTGGTGCTGGAGGAAATCAGCTTCCCCGCCCCAGTCGTGCATCTCGCCATCGAACCGAAGACCAAGGCGGACCAGGACCGGCTTTCCACCTCGCTGGGCGCGCTGGTGGATGAGGACCCCACCCTGCGGGTGCGCTTCGACGAACGCACCGGCCAGACCATTCTTTCCGGCATGGGAGAACTGCACCTGGAAGTGGTTGTGGATAGACTGCGCCGCGAGTTCAACGTCTCCGCGCGCGTTGGACAGCCGCAGGTGGCCTACTGTGAGACCATCACGCGGCCGGCGCAGGGCGAGGGCCGGCTGGTGCGCCAGACCGGCGGCCGCGGCCAGTTCGCGCATGTCATCCTGGCGGTGGAGCCACTGCCGTCCGGCACGGGCAACGTCATCGAGAACCATATCGTGGGCGGCGCCATCCCGCGGCAGTTCATCCCGGCGGTGGAGGCCGGCATCAAAGAGGGCCTGGCTATGGGTGCCCTGATCGGCCAGCCCCTCATTGACATCAAGGTTTCCATCCTGGACGGCCGCTTCCATGAAGTGGACTCCTCGGAGCAAGCCTTCCGCACCGCGGCGGCCATGGCGCTGAAGGACGCTGTCCTGCGCGCCGGCCCCATTATCCTCGAACCCATTATGAAGGTGGAGGTCATCGCGCCCGAGGAATATATCGGCGGCATCCTGGGGGACCTGAGCAGTAAGGGCGGCACGGTCATTGGGCTGGACCCGCGCGTCGGCGGTGTGCAGGGCATCATCGCCCACGTGCCGCTGGCGGCCATGTTCGGCTACGCCGGCAACCTCCGCTCCATCACCCAGGGCCGCGGCACCTTTGTCATGGAATTTGACCACTATGCCGAAGTGCCGGCGAAGGTCGCCGAAGAACTGCGGCGAGTGGCGTAACCCCAGCACAACGGCGTGCTGGACTTTTCCAAAGGGCCTGGCAGGTTCTGCCAGGCCTTTTTTCTTTTACAGCCCGTACGGTCAAACATTCGTATTGCCAAAACTTGACAATCGTGTTATAATAACAGTAGTGTGGTCATCGCGATGGTCTGTTTGTCCCGCCCCGTGGAGGAAGTGGCATGCGCGCCCGGCTACTCCTGTTCGCCTCGCTCGGAATCTGGATCATCTTCGCCCTGGCCGTCGCCCTCGCCGGCATCGGACCCTTTACCTATGCAGTGGTCGCACCCGCGCCGCTTGCGCAGTCCACCAGCACACCTACCCCTACTGCCACGCCGGCCGCCATCGTGGACCTCTCCCTACTGCCCCCCACCTATACTGCCTACATCGGTGAGACCTTCGCCATGACGGTGCGCGTCGACGCCGGCCCCCAGTACCTCGACGGCGTTGATATGCGGCTGAACTACGATACATCGAAACTCATCGTTACCAACATCGTCGGGGGCACCGACCTGCCGGTCGAACTGGCCAAAAGTATTGACAACAGCGGACCGGTCGGCGTAGCCCGCTACTCCGCCGGCCGCCACCTGGCCGGCCCCATCCCCAACGGCACCTTCACGCTCTGTACCGTCTACTTCCAGGCGGCCGGGGTCTCACCCAGCACGCCGGTCACCTTCGACCCAGTCAACACGGAGGCGGTGTTCGCCGGCGAATCGGTGCTGGACGAATTAAACGATGCCAGCGTGCAAATCCTGGACGCCACCGCCACCCCCACGCCGGCGTGCGATATTATCCATATGGAAGCGGAAGACGGCGTGGTCACCCCACCTATGGTCATCGTCTCGCCCGGCGAGGTCAACGCCTCCCGCTGTGATTACGTGCATACCCCGTTCGGCTACGGCGCCAACGGCTATGTCACGTTCAACTTCACCATCTCCTCCCCTTCCCAGTACGTCATCTGGGGGCGCGCCTGGGGCCTGACCACCACTGGCGCGGACTCCTTCTGGGTCTCCGTGGACGGCGGGCCGGAATTCCGCTGGAATACCATGCTCGGCGACTGGTACTGGCAGAAGATCGCCGATGCCAACACCGGCATACCATATGTGGTTTGGTTTGACGCCGGCCCCCACTCCATCCGCATCCGCACCCGCGAGGAGCAAACCCGCCTGGATGCCATCGAAGTCGCTCAGAACATCCCCGGCTGTCAGCTCCTCTACGTGGAGCCCTGTACCGCCCTGCCCACGTATACACCGACGGCGACCTCATCGCCCACGCCCACACGGACGTTCACGCCCAGCGCTACGCCGACCATCACGCAGACGCCCACGCGCACCCCAACCTACACGCCGACGGCGACGTTCACGCGCACTCCAACGCCGACGCTGACGCATACGCCAACCTACACACCCACCCACACGCCGACCAACACGCCCACCCCGACCGACACGGCAACGCCCACGGACACACCGACGCACACCGCCACGCCGACCGACACCGCCACGCCGACGGCCACCCATACGCCGACCAATACGCCCACCCAGACCGACACGGCCACGCCCACGGACACACCCACGGACACCGCCACGCC
>JACIWP010000201.1 GCA_014360855.1 Anaerolineae bacterium | reverse complement strand
ACTGCCCATCACCGCCTGGCTGGAGCCGCAGGGCCGCTTCCGGCACCTCTTCCGGCCGGAGAACCGCCACCTCATCGAGGAGATCCAGGCCGAGGTGGACCGCCGCTGGGAACGCCTGCTGAAGCTGTGCGGCGAGGCGTGATCACAGCGAAGCGCAAACGATCGCATAGAGGGGCCGGCTTGTCGGCCCCTCTATTGCATTGGCCGGCGAGAGGGGCACAGCGGCGCTGTGCCCCTGCTGTTTTCCAACACCCGCCGCCGGCGCGATTTGTCCCGCCCCCTTGCCCTGTGGTATATACAAGGGGCAATCATGTGCCGGCGGTATTTCTGAAAGGGGGGTCGCATGGGCCAGAGACCGAGCTGGGACGAGTACTTTATGGGCATCGCCCACCAGGTGGCCAAACGCAGTACCTGCCCTCGGGCGGCGGTGGGCGCAGTGGTGGTGAAGGACCGGCGCATCCTCACCACCGGCTACAACGGCGCCCCAATGGGACTGCCCCACTGCACCGAGGTGGGATGTCTGATAATTGACAACCACTGCATGCGCGCCCTGCATGCCGAGCAGAACGCCATCATCCAGGCGGCCCTGCACGGCGTGTCCATCAACGGCAGTACTATCTACGTCACGCATCAGCCCTGCCTGACCTGCGCCAAGATGATCATCAATGCCGGCATCAAGCGCGTGGTGTACGAAGGGGATTACCCGGACCCGCAGGCGCGCATCTTCCTGAGCGAGGCCGGCGTGGCGCTGGTGCGTTTCACCCCTGCCGGCGAATCGGAACCGAGCGAAGGCACCACATGTGGGGAAGCGTAGGGCCTTATGCCCTGACGTTCGGCACCGCCTTCCTCCTCGCCCTGCTGATCACGCCGGCGGCACGCCGGCTGGGGGAACGGCTCGGCATGGTGGACGCGCCGGGGGGCCGCCGACGGCACCACGGCGTCATCTCCCGGCTCGGCGGGCCTGGCCTCTATCTCCCATTCGTCGCGGCAGTACTGCTGTCCCTCCTGCTTCCCCCTCATCTTCAGCCGGCGCGCAACGACCCGAAGGAGATCGTGCGCCTGGCCGGCCTGCTGTGGGGCTGTACCTTCATGTTCGTCTTCGGCTTGCTGGATGACCGGCTGGGGCTGGGGCCGAAGCCGCAGTTCCTCGCCCAGCTCGCCGTCGCCTTGCTCTCCATCCCGTACCTGATCATCATCGAGCGGGTGATGAATCCCTTCACCAATACGCTGATCATCTTCCCCGGGTGGGCAGTGATCCTGCTCACGGTTCTCTGGTTCATGGGGATGATCAACACGGTCAACTTTCTGGACGGGGTGGATGGGCTGGCCGCCGGCGTGACAGCCATCCTGTGCATCGTCCTGACGGTTCACATGCTGCGCGAGGGGCAGTACAGCGTGGCGCTCCTGCCGCTGGCGCTGTTGGGAGCGGCACTGGGGTTTCTGCCCTTCAATTTCGCGCCGGCCAAGGTCTTTATGGGCAGTTCGGGGAGCTTCTTCCTGGGCTATGCGGTGGCGGCCCTGTCCATCATGGCCGGCGCCAAGGTGGCCACCGTCCTGCTGGTCATGGGCCTGCCCATCGTGGATGTGGCCTGGCAGATCCTGAACCGCTGGCGCGCCGGCCGGCCCATCGGCGCCGGCGACCGGGGCCATCTCCATCACCGGCTGTACGACCTGGGCCTTTCACCCCGCGCCATCGCCCTGCTGTACTATCTGTTCTGCCTGGCCTTCGGCGTGCTGGCGCTCGTCATCTCCAAGCGCGTCTACAAAGTGCTGGCCCTGCTGGTGCTGGGAGGCATCACGCTGGCGGTGCTTGTGTACGTGAGCCGGCGTCAGCTCCCGCTCTCAGGAGTAGCGCACCCGACTGCCGGTGAGCCAGCCGATAAGGGCCTCACTGCCGGCAATCAGCCCCATGAAGATCAGGTCGGCCGCTAAGGTGATGACGAAGGCCAGGTCCAAATAGCCCACCAGGCCGATGGCGCGGTCCAGCAGGGCCGGCGGGATGGCCGGCGACCAGCCGATGATGACCAGCACGATGATTCCGACGCCGAGGAAAATGCCCAAGGGGAGCCAGGCGCGCCGGTCCGATTCGCTCGGGAGCATGGCGTTGCTGAGGGCAAAAATCAGATAGAGCCAGATCCAGAAGTCCGGTGTTTTGATATTGCCGGCCAGCGTCTGGAAGAACCAGGCCGCGTCCCCCAGCACAAAGGCCTGGGTGAGCTGTCGCAGGTTGAAGACGATCTGGCCGATGAGCAGAATCAGGCCAGAGCCGGCCAGCAGAGGGGCCAGCCCCACCAGGCTTTCGCGCAAGGGGTCCGCCCGAGCGATGCGCACAGCGCCAAGCCGCACCTTTGCGCCACTGCGGGCCGGCCCAAGGGTGATCTTACCGGTGCGCAGGCCCAGCAGACGGGCGGTCGCCCAGTGGCTGAGCTCGTGCACCAGGATGCCTGGCAGCATCACCACGAAATAGAAGACGACGGCGGCATTGGGACTGCCGCTCAGGAGCAGTCCTAATCCCTGGAGATGCCGGCTGATCCAGCGGTTCAGCCAGATCATGGGCAGTAGGGTTATAATGAACCAGAGCAACGGCCAGAGCATGGGGATCACTCCGTGCGCTGGAATGCCGGCCGGCGGGCGGATGCCCACACGCATCACCGCGATATTATACCGCAGGTGCCCATGCCCGTCCAGCCGGCGGAGGATGGGGGCAACCCTCGACCAAGTGACAGGCACACCCATTCCGACGCGGGAGAAGAGCGCATGAGCGAAAAGGAACTGTCAGAAGCGCAAATGGAGGAGGAGCTGGTCAACCGCCGGCTGGAGCGCTTGACCATCCACCCCTGCCCGGGGCCGCACAACTCCCTGCAGTACTGGACCCGCTTCGCCAGCCCCTGGAAAGTGGTGCGCAATTTCATCCTCATCTTCCTCTGCCGCTACCTCCCCTCCGAGAACCTGAAGAACGTGCTGTTCCGCTGGACGGGGATGAAGGTGGGCGCACGGGTCTCCGCCGGCCTGATGTCCATGTTCGATATCTTCTTCCCCGAGCTTATCACCATCGGCGACAATACCATTCTCGGATACAACAGCGTGATCCTGGCCCATGAGTTCCTGCGGCACGAACTGCGCACCGGCCCCGTGGTTATCGGGCGGGACGTGATGATCGGCGCCAATGTGACCGTACTGCCGGGTGTCATCATCGGGGACGGTGCGGTGGTCTCCGCCATGAGCCTGGTGAATAAGGACGTGCCGCCTCACACCATTGTCGGAGGGGTGCCCGTTCGTGTGCTGGGACGGACCAACTCTGGAGGGGAGAAATGACCGCTGTGGCGCAGACCTATCGGCAGGTGCGGGCCCTTATCCTGCGCCCATGGGCGCTGTGGACGCTGTTCGTCATCAATGTCATCGCCGGCGTCATCGGCGCCATCTACTGGTACGGCGCTGACCTGCTCCAGACTCCCTGGTGGGCGCTGGTCTTCGTGCCGGACTGCCCGCTGTTCGCCGCCCTCTTCGCGGTGGCGCTGGCCGGCATCGCCCTCGGCCGGCGCGAATGGACCTGGTTCAACGCCATCACTACGGTTGGCCTTATCAAATACGGCATCTGGACCGTCACAGTCTGGATCCTCTTCTGGCGCGCCGGCTATCCCGCCACCACCGAAAGCGTGGTCATGACGCTGACCCATATCGGCATGATACTGGAAGGGGTGATGCTGGCCTCGTTCCTGACCCGCCTTCGCCTGCGGCACGCCCTGCTGGCCGGCGCCTGGTTCTACCTCTCCGACTGGGTGGACTACGGCCTGGGTTTCCGCCCGCGCATGGCGCCCGGCGTGTCGGAGACCTTCATGATGTGGGAGATGATCGTCGTCACGACACTGCTGACGCTCTTTCTCGTCTGGCTGGCCTGGCGCCGGCGCGGGGCAGAGGCGGTATAGGGCGGTAAGGATGCGCTCCCCGGGGGAAATCCTGCTCCACATAGGCCCTCTGGCGATCCACTGGTACGGCTTTCTGATTGTGCTGGGAGCGGCGGCCGGCGGGCTGGTCGCCGGCCGACTGGCGCGCGCCCGCGGCGATGACCCGGCGCACGTCTGGAACATGCTGGCGGTCGCCCTGGTGCTGGGGATCATAGGGGCGCGGCTGTATCATGTCTTCTCCACGCCGGCGGCCGGCGTGGGCTGGTGGTATTACCGCCAGCACCCGGAGGCCATCTTTGCCTTCTGGCGCGGCGGCCTGCGGGGGTTTGGCATCTACGGGGGCATCGCCGGCGGCATCCTGGGCATATGGCTGTACACGCGCTGGGCCAAACTGCCCTTCCTGCGCTGGCTGGACTACGCGGCGCCCGGGGTGCTCCTCGCCCAGGCCATCGGCCGCTGGGGCAACTTCTTCAACCAAGAGCTGTACGGCCCGCCCACCAACCTGCCCTGGGGCGTGTACATTGACCCGGCGCACCGACTGCCGGGCCTGGAGGCCTACGAGCGCTTCCACCCCGTGTTCCTGTACGAGTCGCTGGCGAATTTCGCCGCGTTCCTGTTCCTGCTGTGGTGGGGCCGGCGGGGCGGCCGGCGCGACGGCGACACCTTCCTCGCCTATTTCATCCTCTACCCCTTCATCCGCTTCTGGCTGGAGTTCCTGCGCCCGGATGCCTGGAAAGTGGCCGGCGTCGCAACGGCCCAGTGGATTTCCCTGGCCTGCATCGTGGGGGCCGGCATCACGCTGTGGCTTCGCCACCGCCGGCCGAAAACCCACACCATACAGTAGGCCTTTCACTAAGGGGGTACAGGTCCAACTGCCCGGCGGGCCGTGTATTGCCCTTTGACCAGCCGCATGGTATAATCGGGCGCGAAGCCGGCACAGCGACCGGCCGCGGGGGTGAGACGTGCCGCATAACATCCTGCTGACCGGCCGGCCCGGTGTGGGCAAAACGACGCTCATCCTGCGCCTGCTGGAGCTTTTGGGGAGGCCGGCCCGCGGCTTTTACACCCGCGAGCTACGGGAGCGGGGCGTGCGCCTGGGCTTTGAGGCGGTGCGGCTGGACGGCCGGCGCGCCATCCTGGCCCATGTCGGGATGCCGTCCCCCTGGCGGGTGGGCAAGTATTACGTACAGCTCCCGGCCTTCGAAGCGGAAATCCTGCCGGCCATCGAGCTGGAGGCGCTCCCCGCACAGGGCATCCTGGTCATTGATGAGATCGGCCGGATGGAATGTCTCTCCTCCCGCTTCCGGCAGGCAGTGCAGGGTGCGCTGGACGCCGATGCGCCGGTGCTGGGAACGGTGGGACTGCAGGATGACCCGTTCCTGCGGGCTGTGCGTTCCCGTCCAGATGTGCGCCTCATCACCGTGACGCCGGAGAGTCGGGACAGGCTGGTGCGGGAAATCGCCACATGGATGGAGGAGGAAGGATGGTGACAGGTCGTTTCGAGGACATCCCAGTAGTGCTGGACGCCATGGGCGGCGACCACGCGCCGGCCGCCCCGGTGGAAGGGGCGGTGCTGGCGGCGCGCGAGTTCGGCATGCCCATCTATCTGGTGGGGCAAGAGGATGCGGTGCGGGCGGAGCTGGCGCGCCATGATCACAAGGGACTGCCGCTGACCCTGGTGCCGGCCAGCGAGACCATCGGCATGGATGAACAGCCGAGTCTGGCGGTGCGCCGCAAAAAGGATTCCTCCATCGTCGTGGGTATGCGCCTGGTCAAAGAGGGCAAGGCGCGCGCC
>JACIWP010000200.1:3586-5727 GCA_014360855.1 Anaerolineae bacterium | reverse complement strand
CAAGGGCGGCTAACCAGGAGAGCGTGCTATGGGACAGATTTACGTGCCGACGGAGGCGGATTTCCCGAAGACGGCGGATGTGGTGGTCATCGGCGGGGGCATTGTGGGGGTGGCCACGGCCTTCTGGGTCTCGCGCGCCGGCCTGGACACGGTCCTGGTCGAGATGCGCGACGGCCTCTCCACCCTCACCACCCCTAACTCGGTAGAATGCTTCCGTGCCCAGTTCCTGGAAAAGCCCCTGGTGGAGCTGGCCAAGCCCAGCATCGAGATATTCGATAACTTTGCCGATATCATCGGCATCCCGGGCTATGACATCTCCATCCATCATCAGGGCTATCTGTTCATGACAGACGATGAAGGGATGCTGGACGCCCTGCAGAAGGCCGTCCAGCAGTACCATGCCTACGGCGTGACCGATGCCGAGTTCCTGACCGGCGATGAGGTGCGCCGGCGCTTCCCCTTCGTCGCGCCGACAGTGGTGGGCGCCACGTTCCGGCAGAACGACGGCTGGCTCTCCACCCACGAGGTCACCCAGGGCTTCGCCAAGGGGAGCACGGCCAAATTCCTCATCTCCACCAAGGCCATCGGTATCCAAGTGGACGCGCAAGGGGTCAAGGCGGTGGAAACAACGCGCGGCACCATTTCTACCCGCATTGTGGTCAATGCCGCCGGCCCCTTCGCCGGCGTGGTCGGGAAAATGGTCGGGCTGGACCTGCCCCTGACGCCGGTGCGCCGGCAGAAGGTCTTCATCGCGCCCCAGCCAGAAATCCCCCAGGACGCTCCCTTCACCGTGGACCTGGTCAACGAGGCCTATTGGCGGCCGGAAGTGGGGGGTGCCTTGTTGGGATGGGTGGACCCGGAGGAGCCGCCCAGCGAGCCGGCGGAGACCCTGCCGGTGGACTGGGACTTCCCGGCCATCGTGCTGGAAAAAGTGATGCGGCTGTCGCCGTTCTGGGAAGAGATCGCTGAGCGGTTAAGGCGCGAGGAGGTGCATGTCAGCGCCGGCCAGTACGTGTATACACCGGACAACCACCCGCTCATCGGGCCGGTGCCGGAGGTGCCGGGCTTCTACCTCAACTGCGGCTACTGGGCCGGCGTCATGCTCTCGCCGGAAGCCGGCCGGCGGGTAGCGATGCTGATCACCGGCCAGATGAAGCCGGAAGAAAATCTCCTGCGGCCAACCCGCTATGCGGAGGGAATCTATCATCCGAGCGCCAGCTTCCTCAGCGGACATTAATACCAGCTCCAGAGGGGACGACACCATGCCTACGGACGCCGCCAGAGCCTATCGTGCCATCAAGGAGAAGATCATCACGCTGGAACTGGCCCCTGGCTCGGTGATCCAGGACGGGGAATTGATGCAGGAGCTTCAGCTCGGACGCACCCCGATCCGCGAGGCACTGAAACTGCTGGAGGCGGAGAAGCTGGTGATGACGGTGCCGCGCCGCGGCATATTCGTGGCCTCCATCTCCATCACGGATCTCCAGCAAATCATCGAGGTGCGCCTCGAGCTGGAGGGATTGGCCATGCGGCTGGCCTGTGAGCGGGCCAACGCCGAGGATCTTGCTCGCCTGGGAAAGTATTTGGAGCGGCTGGCCGGCGATGAAATGCGCTCCCTTCCTACCCGAGAGCGCTTGGAGCTGGATCGGGAGATCCATTTGGCGCTGACGCGCGCGGCGCACAATACCTTTCTCACGGTGGAGGTGGAGCGCTTCTACGATCTGGCGCGCCGGCTGTGGTACTACACGCTGGGGCGCGTGCGGCCGTCGGAGGTCAATCTCCAGAGCCACCAGGAAATCATCCAGGCCGTCCTGCGGCGCGACGCCGCCGAGGCGGAGCGCCTCATGCGCCAGCACATCCTGGAGTTTCAACAGACAGTCAAGGAAGTGATCTGAACCCGGCAGGGCGCACATCAACGTAGAGCGGAGATTATGTCGGAATCGAAATCGCCACCATCGGCTGAGCGCCGAGCGCTCGGTTATTTTCTGGTCATCCTTGCCACCGCCGGCTGGGGTACCTCGGGTCTGTTCCTCACCTTCATCGTGCGCATGGTCCCCATCTCCGCCCTGGCGCTGGCGTTCTGGCGGGACCTGACTACATTCTTGTGCCTGTCCATCGGGCTGGCGATCCTAAAGCCGGCA
>JACIWP010000200.1:0-3576 GCA_014360855.1 Anaerolineae bacterium | reverse complement strand
CCTCCGCATAGCGGGTTGGCCGCAGGAGATTTTCTTCCGGCTCCATCGGGCTGGCTATCCTAAAGCCGGCAATGCTCCGGGTAGAGCGGCGCGACCTGCCGGCGCTGATCGGCCTGGGCGCGTTCAGCATCGGGACGTTCCATGTGCTCTGGAACCTGAGCGTGTGGACCAATGGGGTGGCAGTCGCCACGGTCCTGCAGGAGGCCGCGCCGGCCTTCGTCACCGTCATGGCCTGGCTCCTGTGGCGCGAATCCATAGATGCCGTGAAAATCATCGCCATCATCGTCACCTTTGTCGGCTGTGTGCTGGTGGCGCGAGTGGATATATTGGGGCAGGCATCAGTTACCTGGTTGGGGGCATTGATCGGGCTGGGAAGCGCCATCACCTACGGCAGTTTCAGCCTGTTCGGCAAGAAGGTCGCCGGCAAGTACTCCACCTGGACGATCTTGACATACGGTTTTGGTTTTGGTATGCTGGTGTTGTTCCCACTGCAGTTCCTGGCACCGGGGCCGTGGCCGCTGATGACGCCGGCACGCTGGTGGTTCATTGCGCTCATCGCACTGCCCACCATCGTTTCCTTCAGCATTTACACGCTCGGCCTGCGCTACCTGCCGGCCAGCATCGCCGCCATCGTCGCCATCTCCGAGGTGGTGTTTGGGGCGGTGTATGCCTACATCTTCCTGGGCGAACGCTTGGAATGGCTGCAAATTGTCGGTGCGATATTGGTCATTGCCGGCGTAGTCTCCCTGTACCTGCCCAGCCTGCACGCCAACGCACAAGCACGGCTTCAGCCGGCGAGCAGTACCAAAGGCCAGACCTGATCTCCCAATTTATTAAGGAGGTTGCGCCATGTTTGTCCGAATCGAAATGACGGCCCATCCAGTGACGATTACCCCTGACCGACCGGTCTACGAAGCCCAACGGGTAATGAAGGAGAATAACATCCGCCACCTGCCCGTGGTCAACACCAAGGGCGAGCTGGTGGGACTTGTCACCCGCACCAGCCTGCAGGAGGTCATGCCCTCCAAGCTGACCACCCTCAGCATCTGGGAGCTGAACTACGAGCTGAACAAGATCAAAGTCGAACAGGCCATGGTGCGCGATGTCATTACCACCACGGAAGACACGCCCATTGAGAAAGCCGCCCGCATCATGCTGGAAAAGAAGATCGGCTGCCTGCCGGTCATGCGCGGCAACCGCCTGGTGGGCATCATCACCGACATTGATCTGATGCGCATGATGGTGGAACTGTTGGGGGCCCGGGAACCGGGCATCCGCATGACCCTGCGCATCCCGGACTGCGAGGGGGAGTTGGCGCGCGTGACGAATGCCATCGCCAAGCTGGACGGCTACATCGGCGCGCTGGGCACCTACCCCACGGACGACCCTGACAAATGGTGGCTGTTGGTCAAGGTGCGCCACGTGGACAAGGACGCGCTCGTGCAGGAGATCCAACAGCTCGAGGGCATTGAGATCGTGGACGTGCGGGAGGATTGACGGACGCCCCCACGCGTGGGGACTGCGCCGGCGCGGGATGGCCAGGCAAGACCGCCCTCGCGCCGGCTTGTTATATCCCACTGCCCCGGCACGCCGGATTTGTCAAACCCCCGGCGTATTGTATATAATAAGGTTCGTGAAACATCACACGTTTCGCGCCGGTATATTGATCGGCGCGTGCCAATATGATAGAGACTCGAGAGTGAGGATATATGTGTCCAACGGATTACAGCATCGCACGGGATAAGATACGAGAGCGGATTATCTCTTTACAACTGCCCCCTGGCTCGGTCATCAGCGAGGCCCAGCTCATGGAGGAGCTGGGCTTGGGACGGACCCCCATTCGTGAGGCGCTGAAGCTCCTCGAAGCGGAAAACCTGGTGGTCATCGTGCCGCGCCGCGGCATCTTCGTCTCCGAGATCGGCCTGAATCACCTGCATCAGATTTATGAAATGCGCATGGCATTGGAACCCCTCTCCGCCCGTTTGGCGGCCATGCGCATCACCCCATCGCGCCTCTCGCAGTTACAGCTCTGCTCGGCGGAGATGGGACACACCGACAACCTGGACATTCCCACCGTGTTCCGTGTGGACCGAGCCTTTCACCGCCTGCTGGCAACCGCATCGGGTAACGAGCTGCTGGTGCGGGATGTGACGCGCCATTACAACCTGGCACTGCGCCTGTGGAACTTGGTGCAGAGCCGGCTGACGCCGGCGGACCTGGCCGTGGATACCCATGTGCGCCTGATCGAGGCCGTCGCGAATCATGATGCGGACGAGGCGGAAGCGGTGATGCGCGAGCATATTGACCGCTTCAACCGCCGCATCCGCGAGCTGTTGTGACAGGGCCGGCGGCCCCTCCTCACCAGCCATTTTCCCCAAGCCAACCGAAAATGGGCCTCCCGTGAGCCGGCTCCCGGGAGGCCGTTCATTCCCTTCCGACGGCACTTGACAGCCGGCCAAAACCGGGTAAAATTTCGCCGTGAGCGAATACGGTATTTCGTATGCAAAAGGAGAAGATAGGCGTGGACGAATGGGATGAGGGGGAACTCCGAGAAGAACCGCCCCCGCTCGAACTGATGCTGCTGCGGGAGGCCCCGACACGCATCATCCGCCAGAGCCTCAGCCAGCAGGCCGGCGAGGCCATCAAAAGACGCATCCTCTCGCTCGACCTTCCGCCCGGCACCCGGTTGGTGGTGGACGTGCTGGCCGAAGAAATGGGCGTCAGCCGCACCCCGGTGCGGGAGGCCCTCCGCGAGCTGGTCAGCCAGGGACTCGTCACCTATGACGGCAACAGCTACACCGTCACCCGCTATACCCGGCGTGACGTCGAGGAGATTTTCGCCATCCGGCGCGCGCTGGAGGTCCTGGCGGCCCGCCAGGCGGCGGAGCGAATCTCCCCGCAGGCCCTGCAGGAACTGCGGGCGCTGTGCGAGGAAGGGGTGCGCCGGCTGCGCGAGCGCGATGCCAAATTCCTGGTGGAGATGGACTGCCGCTTCCACGAGATCATCGCCGAACAAAGCGGCAACACCCGACTGCAGTCCATGTTGGCCAGCCTGCGGGATCAGGCCTGGCTCATCCGCCGCTGGGGCTTCATGAACCGGCTGGCGGAATATGTCGAAACCGTCACCGTGGCCGAACACTTGGCCATCCTGGAACGGCTGGAAGCACACGATCCGGACGGGGCCGCGGCGCTGATGGAGGAACACCTCTTGCGCGGGGAACAGCGCACGTTGGAGTGGTTGGGGCTGTGAAGCCCGCCGGCACCGGCACATACGCCGGCATCCACCACGCACTATTTCGCACCAGGGGGAAACCATGATCACCACTGAAGCTGTTGAGACCGATTTGCGCTCCCGCATCGCGGCGGAGCGGGAACGGGAACTGCATCTGCCGGCGGACGGCGTCTATCAGCGCATCGCCGCCGGCGATATCCTTCGCGCCACCGGCAAACTGCTGTTCCATACCCCACCCGCCCAATTCCCCGCCCTGCTCAAGTCCATCCTGGACACCCTCGTGGACCTGTACCCAGGCGCCGATGACATATTACGCCGGCACATGCTGGAATTCCTGGTCAAGA
>JACIWP010000199.1 GCA_014360855.1 Anaerolineae bacterium | reverse complement strand
ATCTTGGGTCCGGCGCATAGTACGCCAGTGGGCATCATTATTGCCAATGTGAGGCCACAGAAGGATTACGTTTCGCTCTTGCATGCGCTTGCCCAGGTCAAGGACCTTTCTTGGCATCTGCTTGCCGTTGGAGGTTTTAGTGATCTAGCATATTACCAGACGTGTTTGGGGCTGATGTACGCTCTGGGGCTAGAGGAACGCATAACCTTCCTGGGCCCCCGACTGGATGTGCCTACACTCCTGAAAGCCGCAGACTTCGCAGTGCTCAGTTCGCGATCAGAGTCGGGGCCTCTAGTATTACTGGAATATGCTGCAGCTGGGTTACCTTTTGTCTCCACGCAGGTGGGACTGATCGGGGATTCTCTGGCACGTCTTGGAATTCCGGAGTTTGTGCCTCCCCAGGATGTGCATGAGTTGGCCCGCGCCCTCAGGCGTCTGTTGGCTCTGAGCCCCGGTGAAAGGAAAGAGCGCGGGATGAAGACGCGGGAACTGGCCGCGCCTTATTTTGACATCCGCAACGTGATGCCCAAGTGGTATCAACTATACGAACGGGCCTTAGAGGGGAGCACTCTATGAGACCCCTTACGTATATGTGGATATGCCCTATTAGGTTGCCGATGATGGCCATATGGTGGGCTAGGAACCTACTATGAAAGAGATTGACACCTTGGTCACGAGCTCGACAAAGTACGTAAGGCACTATAAGCGCATGAGGATGTATGACAAGTTGCTGAGCATGGAACGACGGCGATGAAGTTGCTGATCATCTCAAATATGTCGCATTATTTACGTGATGGCCTACTTGTAGGCTGGGGGCCTACCGTCCAAGAGATTGATGCGTTGGGACAGTTATTTGTCTCCATAACACATATTGGATGTCTGCATCCCGAGCCGGCGCCAAGCTCGGCTCTCCCGTACCAGGCCCCGAACATTCGCTTCGTCCCCCTTCCTCCCGCCGGCGGTCACACACTGGGGGCCAAGCTGGATATCCTGCGCAAAGCACCGCGCTATATTCGGACCATCTTGCGCGAACTTCCCCAGGCGGATGTGGTGCAGGTGCGCTGTCCCGCCAATATCAGCCTGATCGCCATCATTCTCCTCGCCCTTGTCCGCCGACCGCGCTATCGCTGGGTCAAATATGCCGGCAATTGGCGGCCAAACGGCCGGGAATCCTGGTCCTACACCTTTCAACGCTGGTGGTTGAACAAGGGACTGCACCGCGGCGTCGTCACCGTTAACGGGCGCTGGCCAGGTCAGCCCCGGCATGTATATTCGTTTCTGAATCCTTCGCTGACTCGGGAGGATATCGAACTGGGCCGGCATGCTGCAGGGGACAAAGTTCTGAATTCCCCCCTACAGTTGCTCTTTGTGGGACGTATCGAAGAGGCCAAGGGTGCCGGCCGCGTCCTCCAGATCGCCGCCGGCCTGCAAGAGAGAGGGCTGGACTTTCACTTGCATATGCTGGGAGATGGTCCCGAACGGCCAGAGTTCGAACGCCTGGCGAAAGAATTGAAGATTGAGAAGAGGGTATTCTTTCACGGCTGGGTTCCCAAGACCACATTGCCTGAATTCTACTCGAGAGGACATTTCATCATTTTCCCCTCTGACGCGTCGGAGGGCTGGCCGAAGGTGTTGAGCGAGGCCATGGCCTATGGAGTGGTGCCAATCGCCAGCAATGTGTCCAGCATCCCACAAATCCTGGCCGATACCGGCGCCGGCTTAGCCCTGCCGCCATACGACGTGGAGGCATATGTCCGCGCAGTGCTTGAGTTCGTCAATCATCCTGACCGCTGGCGGTCTGCTAGCTGTGCCGGCCTGAAGGCCGCGGAACGGTTCACTTATTCGGCATATCTGCAGGCAGTGCGGGATATGTTTCGTGACGCCTGGGGGATCGAACTGCCCGTCGACGGGGTCATAGTGGCATGAACAGGCGTGTCCTGCTCATCGGCAATTTCCTCTCCGCCGCCGGCCGCACCCGCGGCGTGTGCGAAGATCTGGCCGAACGTCTGCGCGCCGCCGGCTGGCAGGTCCTCACCACCTCTCATCAGCCGGCCCGCATCCCCCGCCTCCTGGACATGGTGCACACCGCATGGACCCGCCGGCATGAGTACGACGTCGCCCAGGTGGACGTCTACAGCGGGCCGGCGTTCCTCTGGGCGGAGGCGGTCTGTGGGATCCTCCGGCGGGCGCGCAAGCCCTATGTACTGACGTTACATGGGGGCAATCTGCCGGCCTTCGCCCGGCGCTGGCCAGGGCGCGTGCGCCGCCTGCTCGGATCGGCCGCGGCGGTCACCACGCCCTCGCCCTATCTGTACGAGCATATGCGCGAATTTCGATCGGATCTGCACATCGTGCCCAACCCCCTGGAGCTGGAACGCTACCGTTTCCGCCTGCGCGCCCGGCCGGCGCCACAGCTGATCTGGCTGCGGGCGTTCCACGAGATATACAACCCTACCCTGGCGCCGCGGGTTGTGGACCTACTGCGCTATCCGCTCCCGGATGTCCGATTGACGATGGTCGGGCCGGATAAAGGGGATGGCAGTTTCCAGCGCACGCGCCAGCTCGTCCAGGCGCTGGGGTTGGGGGAGCACGTGGACTTTCCGGGCGGGGTTCCGAAACAGGATGTCCCGCTGTGGCTCGATCAGGGGGATATCTTCATCAACACCACGAATGTGGACAACACGCCGGTGAGCGTCATGGAGGCCATGGCCTGTGGGCTGTGCATTGTGAGCACGAATGTGGGGGGCATTCCCTATCTGTTGGAGCATGAGCGGGATGCCCTGCTGGTCCCGCCGGCCGACCCCGAGGCCATGGCCGCGGCAGTGCGGCGGGTGCTCACAGAACCGGACCTGGCGGAGCGCCTCTCCCGCAACGCCCGCGCCAAGGCCGAGGGGTGCGATTGGTCTGCCGTACTGCCTCAGTGGGAGGAACTTCTGGGGGAGATTTGCTCATGCCTGACCTGACAAGGTTCTACCACCGCCTACCCTATCCCCTCCGCGTGGCGGCGGCTAGCGCTAAAGGGTACTACCTGCGCTGGTGGCGCTACGGCCCCGAGACCGAACGCCTGGCGGAGGAGGCGCTGGAGCGCGAGACATGGACCTCCCCCCAATGGAAGAGCTGGCAGGAGGAGCGGCTGGCGCTCCTCCTCCATCGGGCGCGGCATCAGGTGCCGTACTACCGCGCTTATTGGGATGAGCGGGAGCGGCGCGGCGAGCGAGGTGCATGGCAGTATCTGGAGAACTGGCCCATACTGCGGAAGGAAGCGGTGCGCGCCCAGCCGCGCGCCTTCCTGGCTGATGACTGCAGCGCGCGGCGGATGTACCATGACCATACCAGCGGCACCACGGGCACTCCACTAAGCCTATGGTTCAGCCGGGAAACTCTTCAGCGATGGTATGCCCTGTTTGAAGCCCGCCTGCGCCGCTGGCATGGGGTCACCATCTACGAACGTTGGGGGATTTTTGGTGGCCAAAGGGTGGTGCCGTTCGAGCAGAAAACACCCCCCTTCTGGGTCGAGAATTATGGATTGAATCAGGTGTACTTTTCTGTACTGCATGTTGCCCCATGGTCGACAGAGGCTTATCTGCATGCGCTACAACGGTTTCAATTGACACATCTCATTGTGTATCCGAGTAGCCTATACTTTCTCGCCGGCGAAGTTCTGGAAACCCATCGGAATTTCCCAATCCCTTCCAAACTCCGGGTGATCTTTGCCAACGCGGAGCCCCTCTATCCGTTTCAACGGGAAAAGATTCAGTTGGTGTTCGGATGTCCTGTGCGTGAGACATATGGGCAGGCGGAGCGAGTATGCGCGGCTAGCGAATGTGAGGCGGGCCACATGCACGTATGGCCTGAGGTGGGTTATATAGAAATCCTTGACGATGAAACTCGACCAGTGCGCCCCGGCGAAATCGGCCGGCTGATTGCTACGGGCCTATTGAATTTCGATATGCCGCTGATCCGCTATGAAGTAGGGGACATGGTCATGAACCTGGCATCGAGCGGTGGTGAACCCTGTGCTTGTGGACGGTATTTGCCTCGGTTAGGAAATGTCCTTGGCAGGAATGATGACGTGATAAGGACGAGGGATGGAAGAAAAATCGTCCAGATTGATACGATTTATGCTCCTGAATACCACATTAAGGAGTCACAGATCATTCAGGAATCGCTGGACAAGTTTCGGATCAAAGTAGTGCCGGCAGAGGGTTGGTCGAAAGAGAATGGTGATGCGTTGCGGCAAGCCTTGCAAGAACGGGTTGGCAAGGTTCAGGTAGAGGTCGAGATCGTCGACTCTATTGAGCGGACGTGGGCCGGCAAGTTTCGAGTCATTATTTCAAGGATGCCAATCGATTCGGATGTATGAAGCAAGCGATAAACGTGTGACTTCGTCATGTGGTACTGTGGATCCATCTCTCTTGGAAGCTCCATTAGGGATCTCAAAGGTGGCTGAGACGCGGCAGTGTATGGGCCGGCCGTCGTGAACCGGGTTCTGCGTTACGCGGGCATCGGCATAGCCGTGCTGTTGTTCCTCGCCGGCATGGCCACCGGCATCCTGCCCAGGGCGGCTCACAGGAACACTGCCGGCCTGCTCCTCCTGCGCGGGCTGGCCGGCGACCGGCCGGCGCTCGAAACGGCGATGGAATACCTCGACGATGAGGACACCTGTTGGACGCACTGGCTGAAAGGCGTGACCTATCATGCCGTGGGGGATGCGGTCCGTCGCGATGCCGAGTGGCAGGCATTCCTGGACTGTGCGCCGGCCGGCGCGGTGATGGTGGAGGCATATTTCCCCGAAGACCGTTCCTGGGCCGAGCGGGCGGTGAAGCTGGCGCCTGAGGAGGCCGAGTCCTGGTTCTGGCTGGCGCGCCTGGCGGAACGAAAGGAGCCGGCGCTGGCCGCCGAGGCGTACCGCCAGGGATTGGAGCGCAATCCCTATGACGCCATGCGCTGGCAGAGCTACGGTTTTGTGCTGATGAATACCGCCGGCGAGGAACAGGCACTGCAGGCGTTCATCCGCTCGTGTGAGCTGGGCGGCAACGGATGCCGGCGCGTCGGCGCCATCATGGAGCGGCGCGGCGACCTGCGCACTGCCATCCAGTATTACCGCGCCGACCCTTCTCTGATCTTTCAGCGCTATGCCGACGAGCTGGAAGCGAGGCTCAACTCCTCCAGTGGAACGCAGTAGCCCCCGGGTGGTCCGGGTTCCCCTTTCATCTTCCGGCAGGGATTGCCATGCAAGAAACGGGTAATCTCCCCCTTGTTTCTGTCATCATGCCGGTGCGCAATGAGGCCGGCTATATCGCGCGCAGTCTCGGCGCCGTGCTGGCCCAGGACTATCCCCCCGAGCGGATGGAGGTGCTGGTCGTGGACGGCATGTCGGAGGACGGCACGCCGGAGATCGTGCGGGCCATGGCGCACAATCCCCGCGGCATCCGCGTTCTGCTCCTGGATAACCCCGCCCGCATCGTGCCGGCGGCGCTGAACAAAGGATTGTGCCATGCGCGCGGTGAAGTGATCGTGCGCGTCGATGGACACTGCGAGATCGCCCGCGACTATATCCAGCGCTGTGTCGAGACCCTCTCAAAAACGAAAGCGGACAACGTGGGAGGGGTGTGCGAAACCGTCGCAGAGACTTTCATGGCGCGTGCTATCGCGGTGGCGCAAAGTTCCCCCTTCGGCATCGGCAATGTGGCCTTTCGGACGCGCCGGCCCACTCCTGGTTTTGTGGACACCGT
>JACIWP010000198.1 GCA_014360855.1 Anaerolineae bacterium | reverse complement strand
ATATGGTCAGCTTCCCAGGGCGCGCAGAATATCCTGCGGGGAAGGCGAGGGACCCAGCGAGCGGAGAAGCGCCGTTCCCCGCGCGCCGGCCGGCGCGCGCCGGCCAACCTCCGTGAAGAAGTCGTTACGGCGCCGGCGCTCTGGGAAATGCTCCCGTGCCCAAGCGCTGTGATATCCCAGTCCCAGCGCTCGCTGTAACAGGGTGTGTCCGACGACGAAATAGGCGCCATCCAGGAAGCGCTGGCGGTGGGGCGCCAGTGCCGGCGCATCGAAATCGTCCACCAGCTTCTGGCCGAAGCTGTTCATCTCCGTCCCGACCAGTATCGGCAGGTGAAGCTCGCCGGCCGCGGCGATGATCTCGTGCAGGCGGGCGACCTTCTGCCGGCGAAGCTCTTCGTCGGCGACGTTCCAGTTGCGATCGGGGACGATGTTAAGCGCCACCGCGCCGTTGGAGACTTGAAAGGAGAGCCAACCTTTCGCATCCCGCTCCGTTTCCGAGAAGCCGTCCAGCCAGGCACAGCAGGAGAGCGCACCGCAGGCATGAATAAGGCGGTTCAGCTCCTCCAGCGTGGGGAACATGGCCGGGCTGGGGGTTATGTAGCCCACGCCGCCCCGCTTCATCAGGCGAGAGCGGACCAGGTTCTGAAAGCCGGCGCTGTCCTGGATCATCTCCTCGACCTGGGAGCGCGGCATGGCCAGTTTCTCGGCCCAGAAGCCGGCGGGATCCGGGTAACGCCTCGCCGCGGCCCGGATATAGGCCAGCACGATATGGCGCTCGGTCGGGTTGCCCGCCGGCGACAGGGGCAGGACGTCCCGTTGGTAGTCCACCGTCACCGGGTCCAGGTAGGCGTTGACGCGCGCGACGATCTCCTGATTGCGCTGGGCGGCGCGCCGGCGCATGCCCTCCAGCGTATCTGCAACCTCCGCCGGCGCCTGTCCCGAGATGAACCCGATGCCGATGTGATAGCAGATGCCTGGTTCCCCCGGCGAATTGATCTCTCTATCCCCATATTCGGGGATGTAGACGCGGGTTTCCAGGCCGGCGGCCCCCCGCACCTCCAGCAGATCGCACGCCTCCAGAAATTCCTCTACCCCATCCAATACATCGAAATCCACGATGCCTACCGCCCGAAAGCCCCGGCGCTTGGCCAGCCATGCCATGGCGGTGGGGGAGTAGCCGTAGGCGTTGAACGAGAAGAAGGTATGGCAGTGCATGTTAACCACATCCATTTCCGGCGGGAAGGTTACTTTCCCCTGCCGTGCCAGGTCAACCAGCGTCTGCAGGGCTTCCCGCCGGCGGGATGGGTCAAAGTCCGATAGTTGTTTCTCCAGTTCTGCGATGTCGCTCATGCGCTGGTCCATGGGACTATCGTCTAAGCTTGCTCCGGTTAGCGCTGTCGCCATAACGCGCGGCGGTATTCCTCATCCGGGCGGGTGTGGATGCGTTCCACGGCGCTGGCCGGCAGGAAATGAGGGCCGCCCAGCGCATAGGTGCCCAGGATGACCCGGGCGGTCTTGACGTACATGGCCGTGGTATGCTGGACATCCGCGGCGGTCTTGCCCAGGGCAATGAGGCCGTGGTTCTGCAAGAGAATGACCTTGGGCGGCTGGTAATGCGTGTCCAGGTAGCGGTTCAGGCCGTCTCGCACTGCCCTGGCCAGGGCGACGCCCGGATCGGTATATGGGATGAAGAGGGGCGCCACGCCGCAGTAGACGATCTCCTCGGGGAAGAGCCGGCCGCTGACCGCCTCTTCGGCCTTCTGGGAGCAGAGGATGGCATTGACGACGGTGGGGTGGGTGTGTCCCACGAAATTGACGCCCTCCAGTTGGAGCACCAGGGCATGGAGGATGGTCTCCACAGAGGGGCGGATGGTAACGCCGGCGTCCACCTTGGATCGCTCTAGAAGCGCAAGGATGTCCTTATCGGTAGGATTGGGCAGGTCGAGCGCGGCGAGGACGTCGCGGAAGCGCACCCGCACGAAGCCGGCGGCATCAATCGTGCGCAGTTCGAAACCGCTGGCCTTGACCCAGAAGGTCTCGTCATCAATGCGGGCGGAGGTGTTGCCCTCTCCCAGGATGGCGAGGTCATTGGCCGGGTCGCCCAGGTAGCGGGACATTTCCACCAGTTTTTCCAGTATCGTCTCCGCGGACATGGATTCTGCTCCTATGCGAAATGTTGTTCCAGTTCCGAGATTTCCCTCTCCCCGATGGGGATGATGGGGCCAATAGCCAGCGCGTTCAGGACCGCCATGGCGGTGAAGTCCACCACTTCCAGCCGGTCGAAAGCCTGATGAATGCTCTTGCCGGTGGCGAGCACGGTGTCATTTTCGATGAGCAGGGTGGGGCTTTGCGGTGTGATGGCGGCGGAGATGGTCTCCGGGGCCAGGTACACCCGGCCGTGCGGCACCAGCGGCACCTTGCGGAGCACGACGTAGCTTTCGGGGATGGTGGTGGTGTCCAGCGGCCGGCGGGTGACCGCGAAGGCCATGGCGTGCGGCGACTGCGCCGTCACGATGCAGGCGATGTCGGGATGGTCGGCGTAGATGCGCCGATGCAGGTTCACTGCCCGGCTGGGGCGCTTGCCTTCCTCCGCCTGGCCGTCCTGGATGAGCACGATGTCCTCCACGTCAATGTAGCGGCGGTCAATGCCGTACGGCGTGATGAGGAAAGCATCCTGGCCCAGGCGGGCGGACATGGTGCCTTCGGTGCTGGTCATCAGGCGCTGTTCATAGGCGCGGTGCACGAAGCGGCAGATTTCGGCGCGCAGTTCTCGCTCGCGGCTGGAAGGGCGTGCCGGCGTGAAGGTGGGGAGCGGGGGCGGCGGCGCTTCGAACCGGGCGATCTGCTCGTCGGTCAGGATGAAGAGGGGGCCCAGCCGGCCGGCCATGATCTGGGTCTTGGCGCAGAAGTCCAGCGTCTCCAGCCGCTGAAAGGCGGTCAGCAGATCTGGCCCGACCGTTACCACGCCGTGGTTCTCCAGCAGAACCACGTCGTAGCCCTGCGCAAAGGTGTCGGCAATGACCTCGCCGAGCTGAGGGCTTCCCGGCAAGGCATAGGGTGCGTATCCCACCATCCCGCAGACATGATGTGCCTGGGGGATGATGCGGGTGTCGGGGATGCGCCGGGCGATGCTGAAGGACATCAGGTACGGCGAATGGGCGTGGACGATGGCGCGCACGTCCGGCCGGCGGGCGTAGATCGTCTGATGAAAGGGCAGTTCGCTGGAGGGCTGATGCGGGCCGGCGACGCTCCCATCGGGGTCAATGCGCATGATGTCGGTGGGGCGCAGGCTTCCCTTATCCACCGCCGATGGGGTGATCCAGAGGGTGCCGTCCTCCTCCAGCACCGAGAGGTTCCCGCCGGAGGTGGTGGTCAGCCCATAACGGTAGATGCGGTCCATGATGTGGACCAGTTGTTCCCTGGGATGCAGGAGCTCAAAGCGCATGGTCAACCCCGCTTGGCCAGCACGCTGGCCTCATAGGCGCGTATCTCATCCATAAAATTGATCCCCACCGGCACGCCCTGCTGGAGACAGTAATAGTCCCAGACCGCCTGGTGCGGCATGGTTTTCAGCTCCTCTAGCAGGGCAAGCCGGCCGGTGAAGTCGCCGGCAAGCTCCATCTCCCGCAGACGCTCGGTCGGTTCCAGCAGGGCCATTAGCAGGGCCTTGAGTGCACTGCGGGCGCCGATGACCCAGGCGGCCACGCGGTTGATGCTGGCATCGAAGTAGTCCAGCCCGATATGCACCCGCTCCAGGAAGCCGCCGCGCACGATCTCCTGCATGATGGCCAGCAGTTCTTCCGTCAGGATCACCACATGGTCGCTGTCCCAGCGGACGCCGCGGCTGATATGCAGGAGCAGTTCGTCTACGAAGAGGAGCACCGCCGAGATCTTGTCGGACACAAGCTCGGTCGGGTGAAAGTGGCCGGTGTCCAGGCAGACCAGGATGCGGCGGGTCACGGCATAGCCCAGGTAAAACTCATGGGAGCCGGCCACATAGCTCTCGGAGCCGATGCCGAAGAGCTTGCCCTCCACAGAATCGCGGTTAAAGCGTGGGTCAATTTTCTCCGCCAGGATGGCATCCAGCGATTCGATGAGCCGCTGGCGGGGGCCCTTGCGGTCGGCCGGCAGGTCCTTATAACCGTCCGGGATCCAGATATTGGTGATGCACGGCGTGCCGAGGGTTTTGCCGAAGTACTCGCCGATCTTGCGGCAGGCGATGCCGTGCTCGATCCAGAAGCGGCGGATGCCGGCGTCCGGGTGCGTCAGGGTGAAGCCGCTGTCGGCCAGGGGATGGGAGAAGAAGGTGGGGTTGAAGTCAATGCCGTGTCCCTTCTCCATGGCCCAATCGGCCCAGCCGGCGAAATGCTCGGGTCGAAGCTCATTGCGCTCGACCCGGCGGCCGCCGGTCTCGGCGTAGATAGCGTGCAGGTTGAGGCGGTGCCGGCCGGGGATGAGGCGGTAGGCCATGTCCAGGTCCTGGCGCAGTTCATCGGGGGTGCGGGCGCGGCCGGGGTAGTTGCCGGTGGCGGCGATGCCGCCGCTCAGGCCGGCCTCGGGCGCTTCGAAGCCGCGCACGTCATCGCCCTGCCAGCAGTGCAGGCTGAGGGAGATGCCGGCCAGTCTCTGGAGGGCCTGATCGGTATCCACCCCCAGCGCGGCATAGCGCTCTTTCGCCAGGGCATAGGCCTGGCGGATGCTCTGTTCGGATGGTTTGTTGTTCATCAGACACCTCGTCGGATGCGGCGCACTAATCCAGATGGAACACCTCTTCCAGTTCGATCATGCTTTGGTCGGCGTGCTCGCCGGTCAGGCCCTCGAAGAAGGGGGCCATCATATCCTGCCAGCGTTTGTTGACCTCTTCCTTGGCCATGCCGGCCAGGGCCGCCTGGAAGCTCTCCGGCGTCTCAAAATAGCCGAACAGGAGACCATCATCGCGCATGAAGAGCGAATAATTGTGCCAGCCGTTGCGGCGCAGGGCATCCAGCATTTCGGGCCACACGTTCTGATGGATGCGCTTGTACTCCTCAATTTTATCCGGCTTGACCTTCAGCAAAAATGCGACGCGCTTCATGGAATCCCTCCTTGCTTATGGATCAGCGGTAGACGACCGATTTTACAGCGTTGATGATGTCTGCTACGCTGGGCATAGCCTCCCACTCGAGCTGGCGGTTGTACGGGATAGGCACATCCTCCGTCGCCACCTGCATGATGGGGGCGTCGAGCCAGTCGAACGCCTCGCGCTGGACGCGGGCGGCCACTTCCGCGGTGAAGCCGCCGGTGAGATGGCCCTCGTTCACCACCACCAGCCGGCCGGTTTTCTTCACCGAGCGCAGGATGGCGTCGATGTCCAGCGGTTTCAGGGTGCGCGGGTCAATGACCTCGGCCTGAATGCCCTCTTTCTCCAGTTCGCCGGCGGCCTGCAGGGCGAAGTGCACCATGCGCGAGGTGGCCACAATGGTGACGTCGTCGCCGGCGCGCTTGATGTCCGCCACCCCAATCGGTACCAGATACTCCTCCTCCGGCACTGGCCCGGTAGTGATATAGAGTAGTTTGTGCTCGATAAAGATGACCGGGTTGTCGTTGCGGATGGCGGACTTGAGCAGACCCTTGGCGTCGTACGGGGTGGACGGCTGGATGACGATGAGACCCGGGATGTGGACGAACCACATCTCCAGGCTCTGGGAATGCTGGGCGGCGTTGCCGCGGACGGCGCCTCCCTGGGTGCGGATGACCATGGGCACGCGC
>JACIWP010000197.1 GCA_014360855.1 Anaerolineae bacterium | reverse complement strand
CATGATACCGCCGGCACCATCGCCGAGGCGCGCCGGCTCTTCTCCCTCCTCGGCCGGCCGAACGTGATGATCAAGGTGCCGGCCACGCCGGAGGGCCTGCCGGCCATTGAGACGCTTATCCGAGAGGGGGTGAACGTCAACGTCACCCTCATCTTCTCCGTGGAGCAGTACGCCGCGGTGGCAGAAGCCTTTCTGCGCGGCTTGGAAGGGCGCGCCCAGGCCGGCCAGTCCCTGCACCGCGTCGCGTCGGTGGCTTCCTTCTTCGTCAGCCGGCTCGATACGCTGGTGGACGCGGAGCTGGAGCGCCTGGGAAGGGTGGAGCTGGCCGGCAAAGCCGGCATCTCCGCCGCCTGCTTGGTGTACGAGCGCTTCCTGCAGATATTCCAGGGGCCGCGCTGGGAGGCGCTGGCAAAGCTGGGCGCACGCCCCCAACGCCCGCTGTGGGCCAGCACCGGGACGAAGAACCCCCTCTATCCGGACACCTTGTACGTGGACAACCTCATCGCACCGCAGACGGTCAACACCCTGCCGCCGGCCACCCTGCAGGCCTTCCTGGACCACGGCACGGTGCGCATTGGCATTGACGAGGCGCGCATCGCCGAGGCACACGAGCATGTGCGCCGGCTGGCGGAGGCCGGCATTGACCTGACGGCCGTCGGCCAGAAACTGCTGGCCGATGGAGTGCGCTCCTTTGCCGCCTCTTACGAATCCCTCCTGCAGAGCCTGGAGGAAAAGCGCCGGCGCCTGCGGGCCGGCATCTGCGCCGCCTCCTGCTCCCTGGGGGATTACCAGCACGCGGTGGAGCGCACCCTGGCCTCCTTGGAGGAGAAGCGCATCGTCTCCCGCATCTGGTCCCATGACCACACGGTCTGGAAGCCGGAGCCGACGGAAATTGCCGACCGTCTGGGCTGGCTTCATATTATCGAGCCGATGCTGGAGGAACTGCCCCGGCTGGAAGCGTTCGCCGAGAAGGTGCGCGCCGCCGGCTATACCCACGCCCTCCTGCTGGGCATGGGCGGCTCGAGCCTGGCTCCCGAAGTGATGCGCAAGGTGTTCGGCGTCGCCCCCGGTTACCTCGAGCTGGGCTCGCTGGACAGCACCTCCCCGGAGGCGGTGCTCTCCTGGGCGGAGCGGCTGGAGCCGGCGCGCACGCTCTTTATCGTCTCCACCAAGTCAGGGACGACCGTGGAGACCCTCTCCCTCTTCAAGTTCTTCTACAACTGGACGCTGGAGCGGCTGGGAGCGGAAGAGGCCGGCCGGCATTTCGCCGCCATCACCGACCCCGGCACTTCCCTCGCCAAAGAGGCCGCCGCCCTGCGCTTCCGCTCCGTCTTCCTGAACGATCCGAACATCGGCGGGCGCTTCTCCGCCCTCTCGTACGTGGGTCTGGTGCCGGCCGCACTCATCGGGGCGGACCTGCGCGGCCTGCTGGAGAGCGCCCAAGAGATGGCGCTGAGCTGTGAGCCGTACGTGACCGGCGCCGACAACCCCGGTGCATGGCTGGGAGCCATCCTCGGCGCGCTGGCCGAAGCCGGCCGCGATAAACTGACCCTGCTCGGTTCGCCGGCTGTCGCCAGCTTCGGCGATTGGGTGGAGCAGTTGATCGCAGAAAGCACCGGCAAGGACGGCAAGGGCATCCTGCCGGTGGTGAATGAGCCGCTGGGTGAGCCGGCGGAGTACGGCAGTGACCGGTTGTTCGTGTACACCTGTCTCGAGGGTGAGGAATCCGCCGAAGCGCAGGAGCGCCTGGCCGCCCTGCAGGCCGCCGGCCACCCCGTCGTGACGCTGAAAATGCGCCGGCGCCAGGACCTGGGTGGGCAGATGTTCCTGTGGGAGTTCGCCACGGCGGTGGCCGGCCATATCCTGGGCATTCACCCCTTTGACCAGCCCAATGTGGAAGCCGCCAAGAAGCTGGCGCGGCAGATGCTGGCCGCCTATCAGCGGGACGGTTCTCTGCCCCTGCCGGCGCCGGCGCTCCAGCACGGCGGTCTGGCGCTTTTCGGGGAGGGACTGGCTGGCAGTGACCCGGCCCATGCCGTTCGACAGTTCCTCTCCCAAGCTCAGCCAGGAGGATATATCGCCCTGCAGGCGTACCTGCCGCCGGCGCCGGAGCTGGACCGCGCCCTGGAGGAAATCCGCCTGCGTTTGCGCCGGCGGACCCGTCTGCCGGTGACAGTCGGCTATGGGCCGCGCTTCCTCCACTCCACCGGCCAACTCCATAAGGGGGATGCCGGCCGCGGCCTCTTTATCCAGTTCACCGCCGACCATCGGCGCGATGCCCCCATTCCGGAGGCGCCGGGAAGCTCCGCTTCCTCTGTGACCTTCGGCACGCTCATCATGGCCCAGGCATTGGGCGACTTTGAGGCCCTGCGGCAGGCCGGCCGGCGGGTGATGCGCCTGCATCTGGGGCAGGATGCACGCGCTGGCCTGGAGCAGATGAAGCAGTGGCTGGAATAATGGCGGGCGAATGCCCCGATATGGATGACGTCTCTGCCAGCGCTCGCGCCCGGGCCATCATCCGCGACATGCGGCTGGTGGTATTCCTGCTGTCTTTGCCCTTTGGTATGCTGTGGTTCATGCTGCCGGTGGTGGGCAGGGATATGGGCGCCAGCGCGCTGGAAATCGGCGGCCTTTACTCGGTCTTCTCGCTGATGACCGTCCTGCTTCGTCCCGTGGTGGGGCGGGCCATTGACCATTTCGGCCGCCGGCCCTTTTTCCTGGCCGGCGCGGCATCCTATGCTGTGGGGAATCTGGCCTACGCCGCCGCTACCAATGTCGCCGGGCTGTACGCGGCGCGCATTGCCCAGGGGGTGGGGAGCGGCCTGACCTGGCTGGCCGCCTACTCGATGGTCGCGGACCTGGCCGGCAGTCTGGAACGCGGCGGCCGCTTCGGCCAGATTGACGAGATGGCCTCGCGCGGCGGCATCGTCGGCATCGCCGCCGCCTTCGCCCTGATGGGCTACCTGGGGGAAAGCGCCGGCTGGTCGGCCAGCTTCTACCTTTTCACGGCGGTGGGACTGCTGGCGCTTGCCATAGCCGCCCGGCGCGTGCCGGAGACCGCGCCGGCCAGGCGCACCGCCCCGCAGACAGCCGGCCAACCTGTCCCCTGGTCCCAGCGCTGGCAGAAATATCGCTCCCTCTTTCATGCTTCCTTCACCACGCTGATGGGCATCGTCCTGCTGACCGCCTCGGCCTACGCGCTGACCAGCCCTATCCTGATCCTGTTCCTGCGCGACCATATCACCAGCAGTGTCGTTCACATAGCCCTGGCGTTCGCCCCATCGGCACTTATCTACGCCTTCCTGCCTTCCCGGCTGGGGAAGATCAGCGACCGCTTTGGCCGGCGCCTGCCCATGGGCATCGCGCTGGCGGTCGGCGGCCTGGTGTCGCTGGCCATACCGCACCTGCGCTCCATTTGGCCGCTGATCATGCTGTGGATCGCGGAATCGGTGTGCTTCGCCGGCGCCACGCCGGCGGAGGAGGCGCTGGTGGCAGACCTTTCTGCCCCCGACGCGCGCGGCCTGGCCTACGGCATATACACCGGCACGTACAGCCTCGGCTCTGTCATTGGGCCGCTCCTCGGCGGGTGGGTGTATGAGCGCTATGGCGAGGCGACGCCCTTTTTCATCGCCGCCGGCATGCTCTGGCTCGGCGCCGCGCTCATCTTCCGTGTGCTGAAGGTGCCGGCGCCGGCCGGCCCGGCCGCCGAGCTCGCGGCGGCCGAGGGGAACAAGGCGGAGGTGTAGTGCCGCGGTGCCCGTACCAGCACTATGCGGTTCCTCAATAGGGCGCGCCTCATTCTTGTGCGGTATCTTCCTGGCCGAACTCGGGGACGATCTCGCGAAGCTTCCTGCGCACGGCGTCCGGGTCGCCGCGGCGGGCGATCTTGATAAGCTCACTGACCTGTTGGTACAGCCCGACCGGGTCGGCCGGCGCGCCCAGGTCCTCCTTCGAGACGAAAATGCGCTCGTGTGCGGTGCGCGAGTGCCGCTCACTGTCAATGAATATCTCCTCGCGCAGTTTCTCCCCCGGCCGCAGGCCGGTGTAGACAATGTCAATGTCGCGGCCGGGCATCAGCCCGGACAGGCGGATGAGGTCCAGCGCCAGGTCAATGATCTTGACGCGCGTGCCCATGTCCAGCACGAATATCTCGCCGCCCTGGCCAAGCGCGGCGGCCTGCAGGACCAGTTGGGCCGCTTCCGGGATGGTCATGAAGTAGCGCTCAGCCTCGGGATGGGTGATGGTGATGGGGCCGCCGCGGGCGATCTGTTCGCGGAACAGCGGCACGACACTGCCGCGACTGCCGAGCACGTTGCCGAAGCGCACGGCGACATACGGCCGGCCCAGCTCCCGTGCCTTCTCCCGCAGTAGTAGCTCCGCCACCCGTTTGGTAGCGCCCATGACACTGCTGGGCATGACCGCCTTGTCCGTGGAGATGAGCACGAAGCGCTCCACGCCGTAGCGCCCGGACAGGTTCAGCAGGTTCCACGTGCCCCAGACGTTATTGGTCACCGCTTCTTCGGGATTTTCTTCCATCAGCGGCACGTGTTTGTGCGCCGCGGCATGGAAGACGCACTCGGGCCGATAGCGCTCGAAAACTTGCTCCATGCGTTCGGTGTCCCGGATGTCTGCCACCACCACGTGCATGGTGAGGTCGGGGAAAAGCTGGCGCAGTTCGTTGCTGACGGAGAAGAGGGAATTCTCGCCGTGTCCCAGCAGGATAAGCTCTGCCGGCCCACAGCGGGCCGCCTGCCGGCACAGCTCGCTCCCGATGGAGCCGCCGGCGCCGGTGACCATGACCCGCCGGCCGCGCAGGATGGCCTCCACGCGCGACATGTCAATGGGCACCGGGTCGCGCCGCAGGAGGTCCTCGAGCTGGACCTCGCGGATGCGGTTGCAGGTGATCTGCCCCTCCAGCACCTGGGTGACATCGGGGGCAATGCCCACCCTGGCGCCGTTCCGCTGGGCGACTTCCATGACCTGGCGCACCAGCTTGCCGGGCGCGTTGGGCCAAGTGATGAAGACTTGATGGATTTTGTAGCCGCGCACGAAGTTTTCGAGCTGGTCCACGCCGCCCAACACCGGCACGTCGCGGATGCGCACCCCGCGGCCGGCCAGCTCATCATCCACGAACCCGACCGGAATCAGCCCGAGCTGGGGATTTTCCTGCATCTCGGTCACCATCATGGCGCCCATCGGGCTGGCGCCGACCAGCAGGACCCGCTGGAAACTGCGTTTGGAAGGACTGAGATTGCGGAAGCGCAGCCAGCTCTCCACCAGGCGCAGGCCGTAGCGCGTGCCGGTGACGCCGCCCGCGGTCATCAAGAAGTCCATGACCAGGAGGGAGAAGGGCGGGGCAGGGAGGTAGCCGGCGAGGGCCAGCAGGTATGCCGCCAGCGTCAGCAGGAAGGAGCCGGCCACCACGGCAACAAGGAGCCGGACGAACTCATAGCCGCTGGCGTAGCGCCAGAAGCGGTGATACACGCCGGCCGCATACAGGCTGACCAGCTTGATAATGATGCTCAAACTGATGTACGAAATCACCCACTCCCGCAGGGGCCGCAGGGAGCCGTGGGTGAACAGGACGCTCAACACTGCCGAGAGGATGAAGACCAGGATATCCGCCAGCATGAAATGGCGGTTGTGGAGGTGGGTCAGCCAGACGAACAGCCGGCTGTCTGGCTCCGGGCGGTAGCTGGCGTCCCTCACAGCTCCCTCCCGATGCGCCGCAGGGCTTCACATACCATGTCCACTT
>JACIWP010000196.1 GCA_014360855.1 Anaerolineae bacterium | reverse complement strand
CGCGACCGAGGTGTCGCCCGGGGAATTGCCGCTCAGCACCGTCGAGGGCGCGGTGCTGGTGACCGCCACACTGCCCATCACCAGCGCGGTGTTGCTGTCTGGCGTGTCGGTGAAGCGCACATTGGTCGCCGGCGCCGTGCCCCAGTTGACGATGCGCACGGTATACCGCAGGGTATCGCCCGGGCTGACGAAGCCGTCGCCGTTGGCGTCCACCTGCAGGCTGTCCACTTTGGAGGCGTAGAGATACGGGACGCGCACCTGCGCATCATCCAGGTCGTCCGGATCGGTATCCGCCGGCACATGCGCGCTGTTGTCCGGCGGGATGGGCGCGCCGGTCTCATCCTGACCCGTAGCGCGGGCCACATTGATGCCCTCGCCGAAGCCCGGTTGATCCGGCGCAAGAGCCTGCAGACGCAGGGTCAGGGAGGCGCCGCCGGCCAGCGTGGCATCCAGCAGGTAGCTCAGCGTGCGCTGATCCGCGCCCACGATGGGATCGGCGATGGGCGTCCCGTTCAGCCGGCTGCTGCCGGCGATGTACTGATAGCCGGCCGGCAGGGTATCGGTCACATGGACGTGCTGGGCCATCCCGCTCCCCACGTTGGTGACCGTCACGGTGAAGGTCACCGGCGCGCCGGCGGCCACGATGGCCGGCTGGGCGCTCTTGTCCACCACCAGCGCCGGCATCTCCAGGGTCACCGGCACATTCGGCGCCAGCTCCTCATGTGCCGCCCCCTGGCCATCGGTCCAGCGCACGCCGGCGCGGTTCTGTTTCACGTCACCATCGCGATTCGCCGGCGTGTCCGCCACGCGGGCCTGGAAGGTGATGACGATGGGCTGGCCCGGCGGCGGGTTCACCACGGTGCCGAAGTTCCAGACCACCGTCACCGGCGCGGTGCCGTCGTTGGGCGAGGAGACCGATTCCGCCGGCGAGATCGCCGGCCCGCTGATATGCCGGCTGGAGGGCAGGTACACCAGCCCGGCATCCAGCGTATCGGTCACCACCACATCCCGCACCGTGCCGGCCGGCAGGGTCACCGTGATGCGATACGGCACCATCTGTCCAATGGTGTAGGCGGCATCCAGGCTGTCCAGCGCCTTGGCAATGCCGAGGACACCGGGCGTGCTGACCTGAGCATCATCGGTGTCCGCCGTCCAGCCGTTCTCCTGTGGGCTGTCCACATAGCGGCGCTCGTACAGCGTGTCGCCGGCCTGCGAGGTCCAGTCCACGTCGGCCACGTTGACATAGATGGCGTTGGGTTCCACGTTGGTGGCCAGCGTGGCGGTGTACACATAGGTCTGCACGCCGCCCACGGGTATCTCGCTGACCAGCGTCCAGGTGATCACCCCGCCGGCGCCCGTATGCGGCGAACCGGACAGCACGCTGTAAGTGGCCGGCGCAGGAGACGCGCTTCCACCGCTCGGCAGGACCTGCACGCCGGCCGGGATGCTGTCGGTCAGCGCCACATCATAGGCCGGCCAGTTCCCCACGTTCGTCACCGTCAAGGTATAGGTGATGACCTCGCCGGCGCGGCCGCTGACGGGGCTCACCCGCTTGTCCAGTTGCAGCAGGGGCTGACGGATAAGCGCCGTCGGGATATTGGAGGTCAGGGAGCGGCCAGTGACGCCATCGCTCCAGGTCAACTGGAACTGATCCAGCGTCTGGTCGCCGGCGTTGGGCAGGAACCACAGCCAATCCACCCCATTATCCGCCAATCCCATGACCCGCGCGCCGATCTGCACCTCGAACACATACGGCACCGTCGAACCGCTGTTGTCCACCGTGCCCAACGGGAAGGTGATATAGCGGCCGGAGCCCGTGTTCGCGCCGCCGGACGGCCCGCTGAAGGCCGCCGGCACCGCCGGCGTCCCGGAGATATCCACGATCTGCCGCGTCTCCGTGATAAAGTCCACCCCATTGGTCCACTGCGTGTCGGTAATGACCGGGGAATAGAGCACCAGGCCGGCCGGCACCGTCACCCGCAGGGACTCCGTGATGACATCGCCCACCGTTACCGGCGAGGGGGCGAGGAGTTTCCCCACCGTCGGCATCGCCGTGGAGACCGTGGTCCCGTCGGTCAACGGACCGTAGCGGCGTTCGCCCGGCACCTCGCCGGCCAGCGACGAATAGGTCGCCGTCACCAGGTTGCTCAGGCTGACCCCCGCGCCGGCCCCGTTGATGCGGGCCGTATAGGTCAGCACACGCGGGTTGTCCGGCGGCGCCGGCAGGGTATTGGTGATGGCCGGGATGCTCCACACAATGGTGCGGCCGCCGTCCTGCAGGCTTCCGCCGGCATAGACCTGGGTCACGCTGATGCCGGCTGGCACGCTGTCGGTCACCAGCACATCGTAGGCCGGGCTGGAGCCGGCGTTGGTCAGGGTGATGGTGTAGGTCAGCACCGCCGAGCCGTCCAACCCGCTCAAACTGCCGGTGGAGGACTGCACTCCTTTGTGGATGCTCAGCAAGGGCTCGCCCACCGTGGTGGTCACCGCGTTGCTGGTAGTGACAGGAGCGCTGGCATGGACCATGGAGGCGACATCCGGGATCGTGTCGCCGGCCTTGCCCCCCAGCGTATCGCGGAGCCGCGCCGTGATGGTGATGAATGCCAGGGTATCATGAGGGATGCTGGTGAAAGTGCCGGTGACAACTTGACCTGTCCAGCCCGACAGCGCGCCCGTGCCGCCGCTGGCCGTCACATTCTCAATGCTCAGCCGGCCATCCACCGTGTCCGTCACAAGGACGGAATACAATGTGGCGCTGATGGGGACATCCGGCACCCGCAGGGTATACGTGATGAGCGAACCCAGGGTCGCCGTGGGAGGCGGCCCGAACTCCACCAGCTTGGCGATGCCGCCGTTCGGCGTGCGCACGGCCGCCGAGTGGCTCCCACCGCTGTAGGCGCGCTGGATGCCCACCGGGCCGTCGTTCTGCTGGCCGTCATACCCGAGCGACGCCTGGTCGGAGAGGGTGATATTCCCGGTGATATCGTCGGACACCTGCAGGGTGACCAGCAGGTTCAGGCCGTTGTGATCCAGCGGGTTGTACGGCACCGTGGGCGTGAGGTGATTGATGCGCCATATCAGGGTGCCGGCCGCGCCGGGGATGGGCGCCGGCTCCGCCGTAATTACCGCGGAGGGGTCCTCGCTTTGCACGGTGTAGGTCAGTAGGCTCATGCCGGCGGGTATGATGTCGCTGACCACCAGGTCATAGGCCGGCAGTGAAGACTGGTTGGAGATGGCCAGCGTATACGTGATAAGGTCGCCAGCCCCCACCACACAACCGTCTCCGCCGTACAGCGTCACCACAACGTCGTCGAACTGGGTCAGCGATTGATAATCGGACAGCAGGCCAATACGGCCGCGCGCATGGGTGGTGCTGGTCGCGGAAAGCACCAGACTGCCGTCCACGAACACCTGGATCTGGGAGCCCTGCACGCGCATCTCCACGTGGTACCAGCGGCCGGGGGTGAAGCCGCCGGCGCGCGACGCCAGCAGGGCATCCGGGTTGCGCTGACGCAGTTCCATCCGGGTAGTGGTCCAGCGGAAGACATAGCCTGTATCGGTGGTACCGCTGCTGTTCTGCCGCACATACCCGCCCATCGCCCCGCTGGAGGAGGTGGTGCGCATCAGGAAGCTAAAGCTGTAGTCCTGCCAGTTGGCATCGCCGGCGAAGGCGCGCCGATAGGAACCATAATAGGTGTTCTGATAGATGCCACTGCTGTTCGGCGCCCACGTGCCCACTTCCGACCAGCCGGCGTCGCTCAAGTTGTTGAAGTTGTACTGGAAGCGGGTCGCGCTGCAACCTGGTATCCCGTAGGTCTTGGCCAGGTGCAGGAGCGGCTCCGTCACGTCGATGCCGGCCGTATCGGTGTAGATGTATGTCTGGCCGGCGTCCACATAGCTCAGGCGCAGGGTGTTCGTCAGCCGGCTGTCCTGCACATTGGAGCTGACGTCCCGGAGCACGACGGTGACCTGGCCGTCCACGCGCGCCGAACCGGGCAGAGCGCCCAAATCCCAGATGATACTGCCGGATTGGAGATAGGCCGGCGCACTGCTAGGCGTGGCGGAAGTGACCGTAGTGCCGCCGGCGTCGATATCATAGGTATATGTGATCAGCGAGGAGACATAGCCCAGGCCAGCCGGTAGGGTGTCCGTTAACCGCACCGATTGATACAAGGTATCCTCATCCGGCAGGGAGACGGTGAAGGTAAAGGTACGCAGGTCGCCAATGGTGCCCGACTGCAGGGCCGGCCCCTTGTCAAACCCCTGCATCAGGGTCACCCAGGCCTGCTGGGAGGCGGAGCTGGCCAGACAGCCGCTGTCGCAACTGGCGGTAGCGGTGACCAGGTTATCGTTGTCGCCGGCGCTGGCCACTGTAGCGGTGATGACCGCCCGCCAGGAGGCAGAAGGCGCCAGGTCCGCCGGCCGCCATACGGCCTGATTGCCGGCCACCGTCGGCAGGGCCCCATCCGAACCCGGCCCAAACTGGAGATTCTGGAAGGTCGTGGCCACCGTATCGGTCACCACCAGGTTTTCCGCCGGCGCGCTGCCGACGTTGGTCACAAAAATGGTCCAGGTGATGACCTGCCCGATGCCGGCCGTCTGGGTAGATGGTATCTTGTTCACCTGCAGGGACGGCTGGCCGATCGTCGTGTCGGTCTGGGCGGAGGTGCTGAAGGGATTGCCACAACTGTCCTCGTATGCCAGGGCCGTCGTAATGGGGCCGCTCTGCGGCAGGGCACACCCGCCGGCGCTCGCGGCATTGCGCACCTCAAAGGTGATGACGGTCGGGCCGGAGGGCAGGGTATCCCAGCGCCAGACCGCTGGATTGTCGCCGCCGGCGGGATAGCTCGTGGGCGCGGTGGTAGCGCCCAGCGTGCCGCTGTACACCAGCCCGCTCATCAGCGTCTCGGAGAGCACCACGTTGTGTGCCGGCGGCCCCTGGTTATCCAGAGTGAGCACGATCACGCCGCCGCACTCGGAGAGCGTCGTCGGGGTGTGCCCGCTGATGCGCAGTTGCGGTTGGGTGCGGAGGACCGCCGTGGTGGCAACCGCGCCGGCCGCGCATCCATCAACCGCACAACCGTAGGTCACGCGGGAGGCATTGAGCGTATCCACGCCACAGCTATCCGGGTTGACCGTGCCGCGCATGTAGAAGTATGCGGACTGGCCGGCCGGCAGGGGATCCACCTCCCATCCGCCGGCAGTGGGCGTAATGCCCACCGTAGCGGTCAGCGCGCCAGAAGGCGTGAAGTTGGCCGGCCAGGTATCGGTCAGGAACAAGTTCTCGGCGGTGGACCCCTGCGGGCCATTGGTCAGCCGGATGCGCCATTCCACCTGATCGCCAGGCTCGGCATCCAGCCGGCTGGCAAAGCCGGTGCCCTTCGTAATATTGCGCCCTTCCTTGGTCAGGGAGAGCGCCGGCACCTGCACCAGCATGGTCAGGCCGGCCTCATTGGAGGTCAGCAAGCGCCCGCACGGCTCCGTGGCCGTGGCCACCCCGCGCACCTGGTTGGCGGCGGCCGCGTTGCAGGAAGCGGCTACCTTGAAAGTGATGACGATCGTGTCCTCCGCCGGCACCTCATCCAGCAGATCCGCCAACCCGGCCTGGGCATAGCTCCAGGTGAGGACGGTGTTGCCGCCGACATTCCCGACCACAGGCTCCACATACCGCACCACCGGCGAGCCGGCCTTCGGCGTATACGTGATGACCGTGGAGCCGGCGACATAGGTCAGGTTCTCCAGCGTCTCAGTAATCACCACCTCCCGCAGGGTCGGATAAAGGGAGGTGTTCTTCACCG
>JACIWP010000195.1 GCA_014360855.1 Anaerolineae bacterium | reverse complement strand
GGGAGAGCTCTTTATTTGTCATTTACCGAACGGAGGCGGCCTTTGCGCACCATCGAATGGCATAACGGCCGGGTCAGGATGATTGACCAGCGCGTCCTGCCGCTCGAATATCGGGTGGTGGAATACGACGATTATCGTCAGGTGGCGGAGGCCATTCGGGATATGGTGGTGCGGGGGGCGCCGGCCATCGGCGCCGCGGCCGCCTTCGGGCTGGCGCTGGCGGCCCGGCAGAGCCGCGCCGAGAGCGTGCCGGCACTCCTGGCCGACCTGGAAGAGGCGGCGGAGGTCCTGCGCCGCACGCGCCCCACGGCCGTCAACCTGAGCTGGGCACTGGAGCGGATGCTCCGGCGCGCCCGTTCGGGCCACTGGCAGAGCGCGGCAGACCTTACCGCCGCGCTCGAGCAAGAGGCGCTGACCATCGCGGAGGAGGATGTGCGGGTCAACCGCCGTATCGGGGAGGTCGGGGCGGCCATCGTGCCGGATGGGGCCAACATCCTCACCCACTGCAACGCCGGCGCCCTGGCCACCGTGGACTACGGCACGGCTCTGGGCGTGGTGCGCATGGCGGTGGAACAGGGCAAACGGGTGCACGTCTGGGTGGATGAGACGCGGCCGCGCCTGCAGGGCGCCCGGCTCACTGCGTGGGAGCTGATGCGCGACGGCATTCCCATGACGTTGATCGCGGATAACGCCGCCGGCCACCTGATGCGCGCCGGCAGGGTTGACCTGGTGCTCTTCGGCGCCGATCGCGTGGCCGCCAACGGCGATGTGGCCAATAAGATCGGGAGCTATAAACTGGCGGTGCTGGCCAAGGAGAACGGCATACCCTGCTACGCAGTCTCTCCCACCTCCACCATTGACCTCTCGCTGGCCACCGGTGATGAGATTCCCATCGAGGAGCGCCCCGCGGAGGAGGTAACGGTGATTGACGGCCGGCGCATCGCCCCCGAGGGCGTGCCGGTGTACAACCCCGCCTTCGACGTCACGCCGCATCGCTATCTGACGGGCATCATCACGGAAAACGGCATCGCCTATCCGCCTTTCGGCATCAGCCTGCGCAAAATGGTAAAAGGGGAGGGATAGGAGGCTATCCCACAGCACTTCATGGAGGAAACGGAACTTGGGCGTCGTCGTCACTGGATCCCTGGCATTTGACTATCTCATGGCCTTCCCCGGGCGTTTCCGGGAGCACTTCCTGCCCGAACGCCTGGACGTGCTGAGTGTGAGCTTCTTAGTGGATTCGATGCGCGTACAGCGCGGGGGCTGTGCCGCCAACATCGCCTACAACCTGGCACTGCTGGGGGAACGCCCGACCATCATGGCCACCGCCGGCCGCGATTTCGGCGAGTACCGCCGCTGGCTGGAAGAACAGGGCGTCGACACCTCCGGCATCGTGGAGATCGAGGACGAGTTCACCGCCAGCTTCTTCGTCAGCACCGACCTGGAGAACAACCAGATCGCCAGCTTCTACATCGGCGCCATGGGGCGGGCCCATGAGCTGTCCTTCCGCAACCTGAACCACCGCGAGATTGACCTGGTCATTATCTCCCCCAACGACCCCCAGGCCATGGTGAACTACGCCGCAGAATGCAAGGAGCTGGGCATCCCCTACATCTATGATCCCAGCCAGCAGATCATCCGCCTGACAGGGGAGCAGTTGATCGAGGGCACGCGCGGGGCGCGCATGCTCATCGTCAACGAATATGAGTTCGAGATGCTGAAGAAGAAGACCGGGCTGAGCGAGAAGGCCCTGCGCGAGCTGGCGGAGATCGTCATCGTGACCAAGGGGGAGCGCGGCTCCACCATCATGGTCAAGGATGAGGAGATCGACATCCCGCCGGCCCCCCCACAGCAGGTCGTCAACCCCACCGGCGTGGGCGATGCTTACCGCGCCGGCATCATCAAGGGCTTTCTGCATAACCTGCCCTGGGATGTCGTCGGCCGCATGGCCAGTCTCTCCGCCACCTACGTCATCGAGAGCGATGGCCCGCAATGCCGGCGCTATTCTTTAGATGAGTTTGTGTCCCGCTACGAACAGCACTTCGGCCCGTGCGTGGAGCTGAAGCGGGTGCTGTTGAAGCGCTGAAAATTGTCACCTGAACGCATCATACCATCGAAGGAGAACTGGACAAAGTGACCACTGTCAAACATCACGTCAAAGACCTTTCGCTGGCCCCCCTGGGCAAACAGCGCATCGAGTGGGCGGAGCTGGAAATGCCCGTCCTGCGCCTGATCCGCCAGCGCTTTGAGCGGGAAAAGCCGCTCAAGGGTGTGCGGCTGTCCGCATGTCTGCACATTACCACGGAGACCGCCAACCTGGCGCGCACACTGGTCGCCGGCGGCGCCGATGTCGTGCTCTGCGCCTCCAACCCCCTCTCCACCCAGGACGATGTCGCCGCCTCCCTGGTAGTGGACTACGGCATCCCGGTCTTCGCCATCAAGGGGGAGGACAACGCCACCTATTACTCCCACATCAAGGCGGCGCTGGACCATCAGCCCCACATCACAATGGATGACGGGGCAGACCTGGTCTCCACCCTGCACAAGGAGCGGCAGGAGCTGATCCCCAACATCATCGGCGGCACCGAGGAGACCACCACCGGCGTCATCCGCCTGCGGGCCATGGAGAAAGAGGGCGCCCTGCGCTTCCCCATCCTGGCGGTCAACGACGCCATGACCAAACACCTGTTCGACAACCGCTACGGCACGGGCCAGTCCACGATGGACGGCATCATCCGCGCCACGAATGTGCTCATCGCCGGCAAGACGGTGGTGGTGGCCGGCTACGGCTGGTGCAGTCGCGGCATCGCCATGCGGGCGCGCGGCCTGGGCGCCAACGTCATTATCACCGAGGTGGACCCCCTGCGCGCCCTGGAAGCAGTCATGGACGGCTACCGGGTCATGCCCATGCTCGATGCCGCCGCTGAGGGCGATATCTTCATCACCTCCACGGGCAACACCAGCGTGATTGACGCGCCGCACTTCGAGCGCATGAAGGACGGGGCCATCGTCTGCAACTCCGGCCACTTCAACGTGGAGATCGACATCGCGGCATTGGAGGCGATGTCGGTCTCGCGCCGCCCGGTGCGCCCCTTCGTCGAGGAGTTCAAGCTGAAAGACGGCCGGCGCATTTACCTGCTGGGCGAGGGCCGGCTCATCAACCTGGCCGCCGCCGAAGGCCACCCGGCCAGCGTCATGGATATGTCCTTCGCCAACCAGGCCCTGGGCGCCGAGTATATGTACAAGAACGCCGCCACCCTCGAAAAACGCGTATACAAAGTGCCCGAGGAAATTGACCGCGAGATCGCCCGCCTGAAGCTCACCGCCATGGGCGTGCGCATTGACCAGTTGACGGAGGAACAGCGGGCCTACCTGGCCTCCTGGACAGAAGGCACATAAGCTTTCGTACAGTCACCCGACGCTCGGGCACGTATATCTGTGGATGAAAGGAGAACAACACACATGAGCACGACCTTCATGTCCTCGCCGAAGCTTTTTCTGACCTCGGAATCGGTGACGGAGGGACATCCGGACAAGATTTGCGACCAGATTTCCGACGCGGTGCTGGACGCCATCATCAAGGACGACCCCGATGCCCGCGTGGCGTGTGAGTGCGCCGCCACCACCGGCCTGGTGGTGGTGATGGGAGAGATCACCACCACGACCTACGTAGATATCAACAAGCTAGTGCGAGAGGTGCTGACCGACATCGGCTACACCCGCGCCAAGTACGGCTTTGACGCCGAGACCTGCGGCGTCATTGTCTCCATCAAAGAGCAGTCGCCGGACATCGCCATGGGGGTGGATCGCGCCCTGGAGGCCAAGCGCGGCGAGATGACCGACGAGCAGATCGAGGCCATCGGCGCCGGCGACCAGGGCATGATGGTCGGTTTCGCCTGCACCGAGACGCCGGAATACATGCCGCTGACCATCTCCCTGGCCCATAAGCTGTGCAAGCGGCTGGCTAAGGTGCGCAAGGAGGGCATCCTGCCCTATCTGCGCCCGGACGGCAAATCGCAGGTGACCGTGGAATATCATTACGGCAAGCCGGTGCGGGTGGACACGGTGGTGGTCTCAGCCCAGCACGACCCGGCCATCAACCACGACCAGCTCGAGGCGGATATTATCGAGCACGTGGTCAAGGCGGTCATTGACCCCAGCCTGCTGGATGAGCGCACCAAGTACTTCATCAACCCGACCGGCCGATTTGTCATCGGCGGGCCGTTGGGGGACGCCGGCCTGACCGGCCGCAAGATCATCGTCGACACCTATGGCGGCATCGCCCGCCACGGCGGCGGCTGTTTCTCCGGCAAGGACCCCACCAAGGTGGACCGCTCCGGCGCCTATATGGCGCGCTACATCGCCAAGAACCTGGTGGCCGCCGGCATCGCCGACCGCCTGGAGATCCAGGTCTCCTACGCCATCGGCGTGGCGCGCCCCATGTCCATCAGCGTGGAGACCTTCGGCACCGGCCGCATCCCCGATGATAAGATCGTCGAGCTGATCAACGCCCACTTCGACCTGCGGCCGGCGGCCATCATCCAGAACCTGAACCTGCGCCGGCCCATCTACCGGCCCACCGCCGCCTACGGACATTTCGGCCGCGACGACATCGACGCGCCCTGGGAGCGGCTGGACAAGGTCGAGGTGCTCCGGCGCGCGGCCGGCCTGGCGTAAATTCCGAAGCTCCTACCAGCGCCTGACATATCATGGGTCATGGCCTGCCAACGCGCTCGCGCATAACCTTTGCCCATTTGGGCCGGCCGTGATATAATGGCGGACAAACCGATATCCCTTGCAGAGGCGATGACGGAGAGGAGTAGGCGGGGGGAAGCCGCCAGGGAGGAGGGGCCGCGACTGGAAGCCCTTCTCGGTGAAAGCCCGCCGAAGTTCGCTCCCGAGCCGACAGGTGAAATGCGCGCAGGCGCAAAGTAGTCTGCTCCGGAGGCCCACCGTTATCCGGGCGCCCGATAAGCCGGCTTCGTCCAACGGAGAGGAGCGCGGCCGTCGGGGCAGAGGGGGCCGGCTCGCGGCCGGCCAAACAGGGTGGTAACGCGGATCGTGCGGCACGATATCGTCCCTGAGGGACTATCGGGCCGCTTTTTATTACGCTATCATACGCTTCATCCAGGAGAGGAGGCGGTATAATCATGGCAGTGGACCTGCATGAGCTGGAACAGCGGGCCAGCGCCGAGCTGGCGCAGGTATCCGACCTGCAGGCGCTGGAACAGTGGCGCCTGCGCTATCTGGGGAAAAAGGGAGAGATCACGCTGGCGGTGCGCAGTGTCGGTCAGCTTCCGCCGGCGGAACGGCCGGCCTACGGCAAGCTGGCCAATGAGGTCAAGGGCCGGCTGGAAGCCGCTTATGAGGCGCGGATGGAGGCCCTCAAACAGGAGGAGGTGGAGCGCGCCCTGCGCGCCGCGGCCGTGGATGTGACCCTGCCGGGCAGGCGGCCGGCGATCGGCCGGCTGCATCCCTCCACCCAGACCCTGCGCGAGATTTACCACATCTTCACGCAGATGGGCTTCCAGATCTACCGCTCGCGCGAGGTGGAAACCGACGAATACAACTTTGAGCTGTTGAACATGCCGCCCCACCACCCAGCGCGCGACATGTGGGATACCTTCTATATCAACAAGGACGTGGTCATGCGCACCCACACCTCGCCCGGGCAGATCCACGTCATGCGCGCCTACCACCCGGAGCCTATCCGCGCCATCCTGCCGGGCAAGTGCTACCGCTATGAACAGGTGACCGTGCGCTCCGAGCATATGTTCCATCAGGTGGAGGGGCTGGCCGTGGGCAAGCACATCACCATGGCCGATCTGAAGGGCACGATGATC
>JACIWP010000194.1 GCA_014360855.1 Anaerolineae bacterium | reverse complement strand
GCGGTAGCTCTGGGACTGCGCATACCGCGCGTGTGGCTTTCCCATATTCTGCCCAATTTGGCATCTTCACTCATCGCTCTGGCGGCCCTGGAAATGGGCGGCACCATGCTACTGCTGGCAGAGCTGGGCTTTGTGGGAATCTTTTTGAATGGAGGAGCGACTGCGGAACTGTTTCCGGATATGCCTCCATATTTGTACTCCGACGTGCCCGAGTGGGCATCTATGTTAAGTAACGTTCGCCTATATGCGCGCTCCTATCCCTGGACGGCAATCTACCCGGCCGTGGCGTTCTTCCTGACCATCTGGGGATTCAATCTCTTTGGGGAGGGTCTGCGCGTTTTCCTGGAGCATGTTCGCTTCAGCTTTACCCGAGTGCTGAACCGCTACACGTTGGCCGGCATCCTGCTCGTTGTCCTGGCAGTTACCTGGGCGAGGGAGAATATCGGGCCATGGCGGTTTTTCCGGGAGTACGCCGGCGCATTCCAGGCCGAGCGGGCGAGAGGGGATATCGCTTTTCTGACGGATGAAGCCATGCAAGGCCGCCGGCTGGATTCCCCCCAACTGACGATGGCGGCCGAGTACATCGCGGATCAGTTTGCCGCGGCAGGCCTGAACACCGCGGGGGAGAATCTGACCTATTTCTCCCAGCGCTATCGGCAGTTCGCCAGTTATCAATCTCCCCCTTCATTGAGCCTCTCGTGGGATGGGACGACCTGGCAGGCGCTGGTGCCTTATCAGGATTTTGCCCCGTATCCCTCTTTGTTCTTCCGCTCTGGCGAGCTTGGTGGGGAGGTTGTGTTTGTGGCCGGCGGAGGACTGCAGGGCGAGAGAGTTGGCTCTGGACCTCTGCGGTTTCCTCTGCTGGAGAAGGCGGGGTTACGTCGGTCCGTGCTCATGGTGCGGGAGGAAGACTTTCTGGAAAGCCCGCTGGGGGATTGGTCCATGGTTACTGGCACGGGGGTGCTCGTGATCGCCGAAGACGATTCCCGCCTACGGACATATCTCCTGCCAAGCGCGGCGGAAGGCCCGGGGCGTTGGCCGGTGTTTTGGATCAGCCGTGAAGTGGCTTCTCGGATCCTGGCGCATGCCGGCCGTGACCTGTCAGAGCTGTCCCGACGTGCCGAGTCACTGGGGGCCGGCGAGCTATTGGTGATCCCTACAGGGGTGCTCGCTCAAGGCACCTTGGATTTGGTCAAACATGAGAGGGTGCCGGTGCAGGATGTGATTGCTTTGTGGCCCGGCGCATCCCCACAAGAGGATCAGAATCTCATTCTGGTCATGGCTCCCTATGATGGGTTAGGGGTAGGGCCGAGTGGAGAGGTTTTCGCCGGCGCCAATGGTGGGGCTTCAGGGGTGGCGGTCATGCTGGAAATACTCCGCTCGTGGAAGGAGATGGGATATGAGCCGGCCAAAAGCGTCATGTTTGCGGCGTTTGTGCAGGGTGGATACCCGTATGGGCAGGCTCCGGAGCAACCTCTCAACCCGCTGGACCTGGTGACAGCGCGTCCTGCACACGCTAACGCCTGGAATGTGGAAGCTATTATATACCTGGATGCACTGGCCGGCCCCGCAAGCGGTCTGCAGGTGCATACCGCCGGCTATGAGCGGCAGGCTAAGCTCTTCCAACGGGCAGGACGCTCGGTTGGGGTACCGGTTCACCTGTATGCAGGGGAATGGAAACTGGAAGCGCTGTTCTCAGCTTCCAGCCCGTATGCTCGTCAGCGCCGGCTGTTCGCGCCGCCCAATGTGCCGATATTGTGGGTCTACAGCCAGGGGAGTGAGGGGGTGGTTGGCACAGTGGATGATACCCTGGCCAACATCAATATCCAGGCCCTGGAACAAGCCGGCAAGGCCCTTTCCATGGCCCTCATGACCATGGCTAGTGCCCATATGTATTGAGGCTAGGACATCTGCTTTTTGACGAAAGTCTCTGGAATGCGTTATAATTAATGAATGACAGGCGGACGTAGTTCCGCCTATTTCATTGTGGGAGAGACATACTTGCCCTCGTGGGCGATACCTAGGAGGTTGGGATGGAAACGATCGAACTGGTCTTGGAGAAACGTGCGTTAAAGGGGAAGCAGGTAAACCGCCTGCGCCGGCAGGGGCTGGTACCCGCCGTGGTATATGGACATCATTTTGACCCGGTGGCGGTGCAGGTGCCGGCCAAGGCACTGCATCAGGTATTGAGCCGCGCCGGCCTCACCCACCTGGTAGACCTGCGACTGCCGGAGTGGCCCAAGCCGGAGAAGGCCCTCGTGCGCGAGGTTCAGCGTGATCCGATCACCAATGAGGTCCTGCACGTCGATTTCTTCCGCGTCAGCCTGACGGAGCGCATTCGGGCAGAGATTCCCATCACCTTTGTGGGCGAGTTCCCTCTGCGTGACAGTGCCAATGCGGTGCTGTTGTACGGTGTGGACAGCATCGAAGTGGAATGTCTGCCCATTGACCTGCCCGAGGCGGTGGAGGTGGACCTTGCCGAACTGCGGGAGATCGGGCAGGCGGTGTATGTGCGGGACCTGAAGCTGTCGGACAAGGTCGAAGTATTGACCCACCCCGACGAGTTGGTGGTGAAGGTGGAGCCGGCGGAGGTGCCGGAGGAGGTAGCGGAGGAGGCAGCGGAGGAGGCCGGCAAGGCCGAAGAGTCCTCGCCAACGGAATAACATCTGCTCGATCTGTTTCAGGGACGTGAACACCACGTCCCTTTTCTTTATTTCTGGAACACGAGCGGCAGAAAGAGTATTTGACTTTTCTGTAATCTTGTACAATACTATAGACAAGCGAGCGGTTCTATACTGCAGTGCGATGGAGAAGGTGCCTTGAGCGCAAAGGTTGCAGACACGATAGATCGCGATTCCTATATACCCGCTTACGTCCAGTTGGCGGATATCCTGCGCCAACAGATCGCCGACGGCGTGTTCAAGCCGGGCGACCAGCTCCCGTCCGAGGCGCAGTTGTGCCGGCGCTACAACGTCAGCCCCATGACGGTGCGCCGCGTGATCAACATGCTGGTGGATGAGGGCGTAGTCGTCGCCATCCAGGGACGCGGCACCTTTGTCAAGCCCATCGAGCTAGGCACCGCCTTCTTCTCCCTGCAGGATTTTCAGAACCTTTTTACCAATCAGGAGGAATCGCGGGTTAAGCTTCTGGAGACCCGCATTCTCTCGGCGGACCAGCGCACCGCGCAAAAGCTGGAGGTGGAGCCCGGCCGGCGTGTGGTTTTCATCCGCCGGCTGATTTTCCAGACCGGCGAGCCCGTGCTCTATCACAAGGAATATCTGGTCTATGATCCCTATCGGCCGCTGATCGAAGCCGAGATGGAGGTCACTTCCCTGTACGGGCTGTTCAGCGGCAAGGGCACCAATCTCAAATGGGGTGAGCTGGCCATTGAAGCGACGGTGCTGACGGAGGAGGAGGCGGAACTGCTGAAATCGCCGGCCGGCACGGCGGCCTTCCGGTTGGAGCATATCTTCTACGATTTTGAGGATCATCCGGTGAGCTGGGGCTGGTTCATCTGCCCCAGCAACCGCTTACGGTTCCGGACCACGGTAGGAGTCAGGGGCAAGGAGCGCAGAGAATAAATGGATGCAAGGATGGCATTGATCTCGGCGATCGCAGACCTCGAGGAAGAGAAAGCCCTGCAGTTGGTGCGGCGCCGGCTGGCGGCCGGCGAGGATCCCATGGCCATCATCGAGGACTGTCAGGAGGGGATGCGGCTCGTGGGGCTGAATTATGAGCGGCAGAACTACTTCCTGGCCGGCCTGATCATGGGGGGAGAGATCTTCCGCCAAATTATGGAGCTGGTCAAACCCAAGATCGAGTCCAACCTGTGCCCCGGACAGGTCACCGGACGCATCCTGCTGGGCACGGTGCAGGGCGACATCCATGACCTGGGGAAAAATATCGTCAATATGCTGTTGTCCTGCCGCAAGTTCACCGTCTGCGACCTGGGCGTGGATGTGTCCCCGCGGGTATTCCTTCATGCCGTAGAGGAGGTCCACCCGGATATTGTCGGTCTATCCGGGTTAATGACCATTTCGTATGATTACATGCGGGAGACAGTGGCACTCCTGCGGGAACATGGGCATAGGATGCCGGTCATCATCGGTGGGTCGCTGGTGAACGAGAATATCTGCCGCTATGTGGGCGCGGACTACTGGGCGACCGACGCTATGCGCGGCATAGAGCTGTGTGAGCGGCTCGTGGCCCAGTCCCAGAACGTCCCGTGAAGGACTGCCGGCCTGGTCGTTCTGTATTTCCTGCTGGGTTCAGCGCACCAGACGCTGAACCCAGCTTTGTTTCAGGGTGATCGCTTTCTCCGGGCACAGTTCGTGACAGCAGTAACAGCGGATGCAGTTGCTCAGGTTGATAACGGCGCGCCGGCCCTCGATGCGAATAGTCTGCATGGGACAGTTCTGGGCGCAGATCCCGCATCCCACGCACGCATCCCCGACCTGAGGGCTTGCCACTAACTGCCGCGCGAAGAACTGCCGCATACCATGGGGCAGGATGCTGAAATCCTTGGCTCCACTGCCAGGGGCGCGGAACCCCTCCAGCCGAACCGATTCCAGCGGCTCGCCAACCACCTCCACATCCTGGACAGAGCCGGTGGTCAGCCCGCGCCGGCGCGCGACGCGCAGGGGCGCGACCCGCTCCAGCGGCAGGCCGGCCAGGTGAGTCGCCACTAGGTCCAGGGCGACCGCATCGGTGGAACAGAGCAGGATGCCGGCGGGATATGGGCGGCCGGCGGAGGGGCCGTCGCCGTCCATGCCCACAATGCCGTCCATCAGGTGGAAGGCCGGCTTCACCGCCGTCAGGATGTCCAACAACATCTCAGCGAACTGGTCCAGGGTTTGTAGTTTGGCGTGATAGCCGGCCTTGGTAACCCCCGGCACAAGCCCGAACAGGTTTTTCGTCGCGCCGGTGAAGCCCATCAGGTCGTGGGTCTTCAGCTTGGGCAGGGAGATGATGACGTCGGCATCCAAGGCGAACCCGCAGATGTCCAGCATTTTGATGAGCCGGCCCTCCGGCGCGGGGACGCGCTCCGCACGAACGTCGTAATTTAGCTCAGCGCCCGTTTCCTCTGCCACTTCTACGAGGCCGGCGCTCTGGTAGACGCCGCGCAGGAGCGCCGGCGAGAAGGGGCCGCCGGGGGAATCGCCGATAATGGGCCGGCCGCCGGCCTCCTGCACCAGCCGCACTACCGCCCGCACGATAGTGGGATGGGTGACAATGGCCTCGTCAGGGGTCGATTTGCGGAGCAGATTGGGTTTGATCAGCACGCGCTGGCCGGGCTGGACGAAGCGGCCGATGCCGCCGATGAGGTCAACGGCGCGGCGCACCATGTGCTCCACCCGGAGCTTGTCATAATGATGGTCCGCATAATTAATCAGGGCGACGGTGGGTTTGGTCATGAAGTTCGGGCCTCTGCTTGCTTTCAAGATGGGTTCAGCGGCCGGCGCGGCAGGGTTTCCAGGAACGCGGCCAGGGACTGCCAATCATCCAGCGGCATGCCGGCGAGCGGGGCCATGCGGATGAACACGTGGAGCAGGGAGGGAGCGCCGGCCTGCCGGGCCTGGAAGGGGTAAAAGGTGGTGAGCGCCGGCGGCAGGCGCTGAGCAAGCTGGTGAAGGCATTCCTCTGCCCGTTCCTGCGGGACCAGCAGGATGAACTGCTCCTCCAGCGGATGGGCGAGGAAATGGCTGGCCGGCTCCAAGGCCGCCATGACGGATGAGGCGGTGGCGTTCACCGCGCGCAGGAGATCATCCCGCGCCACAAAGCCGTACTGGTCGCTGAAGGCGTCCAGTCCCTCCAGCTCCAGGCTGAGCATGGTCCAGCCGGCGGGGGAGGGGAGGCCGCGCAGATGTTCCAGCAGGAGCTGTTGGCCGGCCAGCCCCGTGACGGGATGGGTGAGGGG
>JACIWP010000193.1 GCA_014360855.1 Anaerolineae bacterium | reverse complement strand
TATAAGCCGTTCGCGCAGGCGCCGCACGCCGGCGACCCCACCGCCTATGACTGGACCGGCTTTGCGCCTGGCAAGGAGGTGAAGTCGGCGGACCTGCCGGCTATGGTGGATGGCAAGCCCAACTGGTCCTACGATGACTGGCAGTTCGCGCTCATCCGCTACGGCTATCTGGGCCAGCAGTGGGCTTACGTGCTGATGACCAACTCCAATGCCGGCGTCTGGCTGGAAAAGACCTATGACCTGCTGCCGTGGAGGGGGCAGGACATCTGGGTGCATTTTGAGGTGCGCAACGATGGGGACGGCGCACGGAGCTGGATGTACGTGGACGAGGTGACGGTCACCGTATGCCGGTAGCCTGAACGAGAGATGCCTCCCGCAGGAACTTGCCTGCGGGAGGCGTTTTTATTTCGCGGTGCGCAGGAACGCCTGGACCTCTTCCAGGGTGGGCAGGCCGGCGCGTCCGCCCAGCCGCCGGCAGTTCATGGCCGCCACCGCGTTGGCAAAGCGCGCGATCTCGTACAACGACCAGTCCGGCTGGAGCAGGCCGAAGATGAAGGCGCCGTGAAAGGCATCGCCGGCGCCGGTGGTATCTACCACCGGCACGGAGAAGCCAGGCACATGGAAGTGTTCTTCCGGAGTCACGCAGAAACAGCCGCCCGACCCCAGCGTGGTGACCACGAGACGAGGGCCCCAGGCCATCAGCCGGCGGCTGGCCTCCAGCAAATCGCCGATGCCTGTGAACGCGGCGGGAAAGCGCTCGGCCGCAATCAGGATGTCCGTCACCTGCAGGACCTCGGGGGTGTGGGGGCGGGGGCGGTTGGCGTCGAAGACCACCTGGCCGCCGGCGGTGTGCACGATGCCGGCCGCCTCCGCGATGGCGTGGGGGGAATGGCCGTCCAGATGCAGGAAGCGCGTGCGGCGCAGGGCCTCCCTGGTTGGGTCCGTCAGTGCGTAGAGGGGAAGCTGGCCGCGAAAGCAGTGGATGGAGCGCCGGCCGGTGCCCTCTTCCACCAGGACGATGCAGGAGGGACTGCGGCCGCCGGCATGCACCTGGATGAAGCGGGTGTCCACGCCGGCGGCGATGAAAGCCTGGAGGAGGAACTGCCCCGATTCGTCATCGCCGAGCGCGCCCAGGTACGCGGTGCGGGCGCCCAGTTTGGCCAGGGTCACCAGCGCCGTCGAGACAGGGCCGCCGCCGTCGTGAGCGAAGTCGAGCATGGTGACCGTGTCGCCGTCGAAGGGGGTGATATGCGGCACTATGCCCAGATAATCGTCGGAGCAGTAGCCCAGTCCGATAACGTCGTAGCGGTCCATGGTGCAGGCTCTTCGCGGCGTCGGGTTATGCCGCCGGCTCCTTCCCCAACATGCGCAACAGCTCCGCCTCGTCTATCATCGGGATGCCCAGCTCGCGCGCCTTATTGTATTTGGTGCCGCCGGGGGCTTCCCCCACCACCAAGTAGTCGGTTTTGGAGGATACGGAGGAGGCGACCTTGCCGCCGGCCGCTTCGATGAGCGCGGTCGCTTCCTCGCGCGTCATATGGGGCAGGATGCCGGTGATGACGAAGGTCTTGCCGGCCAGCGGGCCGGCGGCCGGCTTTTCCGCCGGCGCTTCCTCGGCCATGCGCACGCCGGCGCGGCGCAGTTTCTCCAGTATCTCGCGGTGGCGCGGACGCTGGAAGTATTCCACAATGGAGCGCGCCGTCTCCGGGCCGATGCCCTCCAACTGCTGAAGCTCTTCCTCTGTGGCGGAGGCCAGGCGGTCAATGGAGCGGAAGTGCTCGGCCAGGATGCCGGCGACGACCGAGCCGACACCGGGGATGCCCAGCGCCACGATGAGCCGCTGAAGCGGGCGGTTTTTGCTCTCCTCAATGGCCCGCAGGAGGTTCTCGGCCTTTTTCTCCCCAAAGCCCTCCAGCTTCAGCAGGTCCTCTTTCTTGAGGTAGTAGATGTCGGCCACATCCTTGATCAGGCCCTGCTCGACGAACAGCTCCGCCAGCCGGCTTCCAAAGCCGACGATGTCCATGGCGCCCTGGCTGACGAAGTGCTCGACGTGGCGCACCAGTTGGGCGGGGCAGGCGGCGTTGATGCAGTAGATGGCGACCTCACCGGGCCGGCGCACCGCCGGCTCGCCGCACACCGGGCAGTGGGTGGGGACCTCGATGGGGCGCTCATTTCCAGTGCGCAGGTCCACAATGGGGCCCACGATCTCGGGGATGACCTCGCCGGCGCGCCGCACGATCACCGTGTCGCCGATGCGCACGTCCAGCCGGGCGATCTCGTCGAAGTTGTGCAGGGTCGCTTTGCGGATGGTGGCGCCCCCGATCTGCACAGGCTCCAGGATGGCGTAGGGGTTGAGTGTGCCGGTGCGGCCGACGTTGATACCCACATCGAGCAGTTTGGTGGTGGCCTCGCGCGCCGGGAATTTGAAGGCGACGGCGCCGCGCGGGCTGTTGCCCACCACTCCCAGGCGCGCTTGTGTCTCCAGGTCGTCGATTTTCACGACCAGGCCGTCAATCTCATAATCGAGCGTATCGCGCTTCTCGATCCATTCCTCGCAGTAGCGCTCCAGCTCCGCGAACTGCGCGTCCTCGAAGCGGGCGATCTCGGAGGTGACGGGGAAGCCCATGCGGCGCAGGTAGTCCAGCGTCTCCCATTGGGTGCGGATGGTGATGCCCTCGGCGGCGACGATGGCGTAGGTGAAGAGGCTGAGCGGCCGGCTGGCCGTGACGCTGGGGTCGAGCTGGCGCACGGAGCCGGCGGCGGCGTTGCGTGGGTTGGCAAAGACCTGGCCGCCGGTCTCCATCTGCCGGCGGTTGAACTCGCGGAATTTGCTGATGGGCATGTAGGCTTCGCCGCGCACCACCAGCCGCGGCGGGGGCGTGATGCTGGCATCGTGCGGGGGGATGCGCAGGGGCAGGCTGTGGATGGTGCGCAGGTTTGCGGTCACATCCTCACCGACCAGGCCGTCGCCGCGCGTGGCCCCGCGCACAAATATGCCGTTCTCATAATGCAGTACCACGGTGAGGCCGTCGATCTTCGGTTCCACCACGTAGGCGAGGGGGGTGCCGGCCGGCAGGAGGCGCTTCACGCGCTCGCGCCAGGCGCGCAGTTCCTCGATGTTCATGGCGTTGGCCAGGCTGAGGATGGGAGCGGGATGAGGAACCTTCTCGAACTGTTCTGCCGGCATGCCCCCCACGCGCTGGGTTGGGGAATCCGGGGTGATGAATTCGGGATAGCGCTGTTCCAGCTCGATAAGCTCCCGCATCAGCCGGTCGTACTCCGCGTCGCTGATGACCGGCGAGTCCAGGACGTAGTAGCGGTAGTTATGGTAATGGATTTGCCGGCGCAGTTCCTCTATGCGCTGGCGTGCTCGTTCCTTCTCCTGGTCCTGTGCCTCGTTCATCGCTGGCCTCCTGAATGGACGATGGAGAATAGACGATAGACGATGGACGGTAGACCATGGAGGATAGGGCATCGCCCATCGTCAGCGGTCCATGGTCTATGGTCCCCTTATTGCACCGTGCGCAGGAAATCGCCAACTACCCAGCCGATGGTGCCGTCGGATAGCTGGACGCGCCACCACTGGAAGCCGTCCGCCGGCGATGGCCCTTCCAGCACCTGCACCCGCGTGCCGTCCCCCACAATTTGCAGGGTAGCGTAGGTGGTACCAGGCCCACTGCGCACCCGAAGCTGATCGGCGCCCGTGCCGAAGACCTCGGCCTGCACGCCGGCGCTCAACGGGGGTGGGGGCGGTGTGGCGACGATGACCATGGGTGTGAAGGTGGCGGTGGGCGCCTGGGGAGCGGCGGTGATGACGGCCGGCGCCTGTGCCGGCGTCGGGGTTGCGGTGGGCGAAAGCAGGTCTGGCTCGCTCGCTGAGCGCGTCATCGCCCACAGCGCCCCGCCGATCAGGACCACCGGCAGGAGGATCAGTATCCATGTCCAGATGGGCAGTTCGTTGATGTCCGGCCGGCCTCCGCCGCCGGCGCGGGCACTGCCCGGTCCGCTCGCTCTGGATGAGGATGGTGCGCGTCGGAAGGGGTTGAATGATGGCATGTGGGTTCTCCTCCTCGGTTATGATGCAGGGTGCTCCCCGCTGTTGGTAGACGATGGGCCGGCGCGAAGCTGGCGGATGCCGGCCAGGATACGCTGTTCGGCACGCGCCCCCAGGCCGCGGATTTCCCGCAGGCGGCCGCTTTCCGCGGCGCGGGCGGCTTCTTCCAGCGATGTGATGCCCAGCTCCTGCCACAGGGTTCGCGCCGTCTTGGGGCCGATGCCGGGGATGCGGAGCAGTTCCTCCACCCCGCGGGGTATTTCCTGCTCCAGCCGGCGGACGGCGGCCAGCTCCCCCGTCCTCAGCATTTCATCCACCTTTTTCTCGATAGCGGCGCCGATGTTCGGCAGTTCTCCCAGTGTGCCGGCGCGCCAGTGCTCGAACAGCGCCGGCCCCATCTCCTCGATGACGACGGCGGCGCGTCGGTAGGCCGCGCTCTTGAAGGGGTTTTCCCCCTTGATTTCCAGCAGGTTGGCCAGCCGGCGCAGGGTTTCGGCGACCTCCTCGGCCGTCATGCGCGGCTGGGGAAGTTCTTCCTGGGACATGGTGTCCTCCCCGGCGCATTACGGGACATGCGCCACTGCAATCATGCGCTCACTGCCGGCGCTGAACGGTTCCAGGTCGTAGGAGCCGTAAAGCTGGTCCAATCGGAAGCCGGCGATCTCCAGCATCAGCCGCAGTTCGTACGGATAGATCCAGCGCATGCGCATGGGGACAATGGTGCGCTGTAGGCGGCCGGCGGCATCCACCTCGTCATAGATGATGGTGATGTCGGAGACCTGCAGGGAGGCGTCGGAGCGGTATGAGACCAGCTTGAGGATGCGGTTCCCCGTCTCCGGGTCCACCAGCTCCTTGTCCAGCGTCAAAGGCGTGCGCTCCTCGTGGTGCAGGGAGAGGTGCGGATTCGGTAAATCCACGGCGAAGATGCCTCCGGAGACCAGGTGCCGGCGGGCGGATTCCAGCACCGCGATCTGGTCCTCGATATCGTCCATGTGCATGAGGGTGTTGAGGGCGCAGAACGCCAGCCGGAAGCGCGCCGGCAGGTCCAAATGGCGCATGTCGGCCTGCACCAGGGTCACGCGGCCGGAGACGCCGGCGGCGTCCGCCCTTTCCCTTGCCCGGGCCAGCATGCGCGGTGCCAGGTCTACGCCGGTGATGGTAATGCCGGCCTCGGCCAGCGGGATGAGCACGCGGCCGGCGCCGCATCCCAGCTCCAGCACCGGCTCGCCGGCCTGGCGCGCCAGGTCTCGATAGAACGGGATATCAGCGGTGTAATCGGCGTGGTCCAGCTCGTAATACCGCACGAACCGGTCGAAATCGTACGGTGATTCCGTGTCCGGGACAGGGTTGCCGTGCATATTTTGTCCTCTGCTCATGCGCTTACCCTCATCTTAGGGCCAATCGGGCATTCTGTCAAGGTTATTAGGAGGGGAAGTGGGGCGTTGGGAGTGGTTCGTTAGCCTCCAAAAAGGCCGTTTGACAGTATGGGGGACTTATGCTATATATAGCCTCGGCAAGTGAATACCTGCAAAGACTGTGAACAGGACGAGTAGGCCGGAGAGCGAGGCCCAGAGAGTCGGGGTAAGGTGGAAGCCCGATGCCGGCGCGCCGGCTGAATGGACCTGGGAGTCGCCCGCTGAACCCCATGTTCGCATGGGCAGTAGGTGGGGCCGGAGACGCCACCGTTATCAGGGCAGAGGGTATCGGACACGCGAAGGCGCAGTCCTGTACCTGCAACGAGTGAGGCTGGCATTCACTCCTTTCCCGCCATCACGGCGGGTTTTTTGTTTGGAGCGCAGGCCGGCCTAACAAGGGTGGCACCGCGGGTGAAGCACCTCCCGTCCCTTACGGGAGGTGCTTTTTGATTTCCCAGACGGGACTGATCGCAATCTCTTATCCTGTTCCAACAAAAGGAGGTGTACGATGACCGAAATGCACAAAATCTTGCTGAGCGAACGGGAACTGCCCACAGCGTGGTATAACATTATC
>JACIWP010000192.1 GCA_014360855.1 Anaerolineae bacterium | reverse complement strand
ACCTGCAGGGTCCCGCCGGCCAGTTCCTCCAACGTACCGACGCGTACCAGCTCCCCCTGGCGGATGATGCCCACGCGGTCACAGACCGCCTCCACCTCACCCAGCATATGGGAGTTCAGGAAGACAGTCACGCCGGCATCCCGCAGTTCGCGGATCAGATCCCGGACTTCCCGCCGGCCCAACGGGTCCAGCCCGGAGGTCGGTTCGTCCAGGAAGACGACCTGGGGATGATTGAGCAGGGCCTGCGCCAACCCGATGCGCTGGAGCATGCCTTTGGAGAATTTGGCCAGCCGTGTGCGCTCCCAGCCGGCCAGCCCCACTCGCTCAAGCAGTGCGGGGATGCGCCGGCGGCGTTCTTCCGCCGGCATGCCGTACAAACGCCCATGATAGTCCAGGAAGTCCGCGGCGGTGAGCCAGGGGTGGAAGCGGAAGTGTTCCGGCAGGAAGCCGATATGGGCCATGGCGGTCGGGTCTCCCGGCCGGCGGCCCAGGACAAAGGCCTGGCCGGCGCTTGGCCGGACCAGGCCCAACAGCATTTTGACAGTGGTGGTCTTGCCGGCGCCGTTGGCGCCCAGAAAGCCAAACACCTCGCCCTGGCGGACCTGCAGATTCAGATCCGCCACTGCCACGGTGCGCCCGTATTCCTTACGCAGAGAGATGGTCTCAATGACCCACATACCGAAGGGCCTTCAGCGAAGGGATTCGGCGATATGCAGTAGCTCAGACCCTCGCAAGCGGCCGGCTATCATGTACATCACATTGTCCTTTTGCCACAGCAGGGAGCGCATGGGTTCGCCGGCCTGCTGTGCTGCCTCTGTCAGCATGATGCCGGCGGTACCGTTCACTGACACCTCCCGGAATTCGGCCAGGTTGGTCGGCACGGGGATGACCAGAGTGCTGGTCCAGTCAATAGTGCCGGCCAGACGGCGGGCCTCTTCGGCCGGCACGCCCAGGGCTCGCAGGGCCGCCTCGCCGAATACCGTCAGGTCCACCGCCGGCTCCACCGTGGCGGTGGGGTTGCGGGCCTGGTAGACAGCGAAGCGCGTTTCGGTGCCGCCCTCCGCCGGCAGGCGGTATTCCTGGAGAACGACGACAGGGATATCCGCCTCGATAACCAGTTTCTCCACCTCCGGCAGGGAAACGTCGGCGACCCCCAGCAGTTCCAGCGCGCTCTGGGCCTTGGCACGCTCCACCTCATAGCGGATGGCCGGCCCCACCGACACGCTGAATTCCTTCAGGGTCGAGCCGTTGGGCACATAGCTGGGCACCAGCACGCGGAAGCCGGCCAGGTCGGATGCCTCCTCCGCATTGACAACCCGCTGTGGGGCGCCCCCTTCGCGCAGGATAGTCGGTTCGCCCAGGAGGCCCTGCTCCATCATCTGCGCCAGGTTCTCCAGCTTCCCCTCCTGGGCGGTCCATTGCTCCGGCGAAATGGGGATGGCGGTGATTTTCTGCACCCGGAAGATGTTCAGAAAGTCGGCCGCCGCCTGGCGCACGGAAGCGAAGCTGAACAGCACACCCAGCAGGACGATCACCATGACGCCGGCGAGCGCCGGCATCCACCATCGCGATGGAGTGAAACCGCGGTTCACCCTCCACCTCCTCACGATCGAATTATATTTCCCCCCAGGCTCGTTCGTCAATCGGCGGCGCATCTCCTGCCATGCGCCCGACACATCCGGTTCCTCGGCCGGCCGGGGGTTCAGCACGTCCAGCCGCGCCATGATACGCCGCTCATCCAGGGGTTCACGCCTCTCGCGTTCCTTCATGCTCCTCTCTCCTTTCCTCCTGCATCCGAAGTCGTGCATACGCCTTCTCGAAAGCCTCCGCCGCCCGTGCCAGGGTCGTTCCCACCGAACCCGGCGCGAGGCCCAGCACATCCGCGATCTCCCGATAGCTCAGGCCGGCGTGGCGCAGTAACAGGGCCTGTGCGTGCGCCGGCTTCAGGCATACAAGCGCTTTCCGGACAAGCTCCTGCTCCGCGCGGCGCTCCACATACTCCTGCGGGTCCATTTCGGACCGGGTGCCGGCCTGCTCGGCAACGAAACGCTGGTCGCGGCGCTTGCGCCGGTTGGCTTCCCGCACCCAGTTGAAGGCCAGATGGGTGGCTACGCGGTACAGCCAGGCGCGCACGTTGTGTTCACGTCCTGGTGGGAAGCGCTGTTGATACAGCCGCAGGAAGGTTTCCTGCGCCAGGTCCTCTGCCGCCGGCCCGGAGCCCACAACGCGGTATACATAGCGGTATATCTCGGCGAAACAGCGCCGGAAAATCCCCTCGAAGACGTCCTCGTCCCAGGGAGCGCCGGGCGCTGGCAAAGGCTCCAGGCTCACGTTATCATCCTCGCGCCTCGTTTCCACTTATTCAACACCGCGGCGTGGTCGGTTTGTGACAGGGGTGAGGGGGGAAATGCGCCGGCCAGGCCTGTGGGTGCCTGGCCGGCGTGGGAAGCCGTCTTATCCGCCGGCGATAAGGTGGATGACGCGCACCTCCGCCCCCGGCGGGATCGGGTAGGTATCATACTCTTCCCGGCGGATCACCTGTCCGTTTACCGTGACGGTGATCAGGGAGTAGGTGAAGCGGCACTGGCGCAGAAGGTCGCGCACCGTCATCCCCGGTGACCAGGGGAGCTCAAGGTTGTCGTTGACGCGCACGACGGCAGGCTCCTGGCCGGCTGATGAAGTCATGGACACCTCATCCACCTGCGCGGCGCACGATCTCCACCACGTCAGGATAGTCAATGCCCAGGCGCTGGAGCGTCTCCACCTTCGGCACGCCGTTCTTCGTCCAGCCGCGGCGGGCATAGACCGCATCCACCAGCTTCTCATACTGCGATTCGCGATGGGCCCGCAGGGCGGCCACCTTTTCCGGCGTGCTCATCTTCTCGACATCATAGCCCAGCGCCTTCAACTGCTTGTCGTAGCGTTCGGCGCGCGACTCGTACTCCTCCACGGTGACTGGACCCTGTGCCCGGTAGGGGATTTTGTCGTGCTCGCGGGTGCCGAAGCCCATGCGCAGATTGAAGACGCGCTGGAAGTTATAGACGCGCTCGGACATCAGCAGTAGATCCTCGGACGTGACCTCCCGGCCGGTGACGGCGGAGAAGATTTCGACGTAGTTGCGGACGTGCTCGGGGATTTTGGCCGGCTCGTCCGTCAGGGCGTTATCGGGCGGGACGATGTCGTTCCACGGCAGTTTGCACAGGCCGCACAGGCCGAACCAGGTGCGCCAGATGGGGAAATAGTGCAGGGCCTCAGCCTTATCCTCCATGGTGGGTATCTGATTGTTCACCATGTCCATGAAGATGAGCCAGGCCTCGTCGTGCTGAGGACCTTTGGAGGCCAGGCCATAGCCGCCCTGCTGGGCCAGCGACTCCTTCGGCATATACTCGGAGAACTCCAGCCCTTTGGCCTCCATGCCGATGTCCTGGAGGATTTTGGGGTCGGCGCCGTACTGCTCGGCGAAGATCTTTTTCATGCGGCGCACGCCCTGGCCGATGATGGCACCGAAGCCCTCGCCGCGCCCCATCTGATGGATGGCCTCGATGGCCGCCTCGGCGTTGCCGAAGCGGAAATCCAGCCCACCAGTGGCCCGCTTGTCGATGAGGCCCATCTCGTAACATTCCATGGCGAAGGCCATGGCGGTACCCACGGAAATGGTATCGAGGGCATAGGTGTCGCAGTAGAAATTGGCCTCAATGATATAGTCCGGGTCGAAGATGCCGCAGTTGGCGCCCAGGCCGGCGGCATTCTCATACTCCGGCCCATCCACGATGACCTTTTGCCCTTTATACGGCCCGGTGCGCAGTACGAAGCCGTCCACCGCGTGCGAGCAGGAGAGGGTGCATCCGTACCAACAGCCGTCGGGCACGCCCTGGGTGAAGCGCGCGTCCCAGACTTTCACGTCGATCTTGTGGCCGTCGGGGTGGGAGCCGTAGCGGAAGTTGTGCACGGGGAGCAGGTCGTAGTCGTTCATGATGCCGACCAGATAGGAGGTGCCGTGCCGGCGCATGCCGCACTGCTGGTCGTCGTAGTCGTGGATTTCTTTATGCATCTTGGCGCCGACGCGCTGGAGCCGGCCCAGGTCCGCCGGCCCGTTGGAATCGGCCTTGAGGTCGGAGAACTTGACCACCAGGGCCTTGATGCGTTTATCGCGGAAGACGGTACCGATGCCGCCGCGGCCGGCCTGTTTGACGCGCGCCGCCCGCCGGCGCAGGTCATACCAGCTAAAGTTGAGACAGCCGAAGCGGGTGTGCTGCGCGCCGGAGCCGGCGGTCACCGTGGAGATGGCGCGGCGGGCGTGATGGTCGTCGCCGCCGTACATCTGCACCAGGATGTCGGTCAGCAGATGGGTATCCACCGGTTCCAGCGGCGCCTCTTCGATGGTGATGCGGCCAGTGTCGCCGTCAATGAAGATGATGACGTCCTTTTCCGCCTTGCCCTGGATCTCGATGGCATCCCAGCCGGCGAACTTGAGATACGGCCCGAAGTAGCCGCCGACGTTGCTGTCCATGACCGAGTCGGTCAGCGGAGAGAGGCTGACCACCAGCGACTTGCCCGTGCCAGGGTAGGTGGTGATGCCGCCGATGGGTCCGGTGGAGATGACGATCTCATTCTCGGGATCGTTCCATTTGGTGGTATCCCGGATGCCGTGCCACAACAGCCAGAGGCCGAAGCCCTTGCCGCCGGTGAACTTCTCCTTCATTTCCTCGCTGACCGGCTTGCTGGCGATGGTGTTGTCGGAAAGGTTGATATAGAGGGTGCGGTTGGTGTAGCCGCGCTGGACCGGATACTTCTCATAGGTGAATTCCGCCAGCAGGCGATGCGCCGCTTTCATTTCCGCGATGTGGTGGGACATTTAGACCGCCTCCTTCTGCAGCCAGATATCGGTCACCGAAGCCGGCGTCTCCGCGACCTCGGCGATGTACAACGCCTCTTCCGGGCACACGTCCACGCATTTTCCACAGGCCACGCACTTGAAGGGTTCGGTGTAGTCGGGATGATAGAACATGGCCTGATTGGGGCAGAAGCCCACGCAGGAGAGACAGCCCACGCATAGGGATTTGTTGAGCTGGACGACGCCGTTTTTGGCGCGTTTCAGCGCCACGGTGGGACAGACGTCGATGCAGGCGCCGTTCTGATTGCAGACCACGATGCGGAAGGGTTGGCCCTCTTTGGCCGGCGGGAAGATGCGGATGCGGGACTTTTCCTTGTCATCCACTTTGAACCAGGTGCGAGCACATTCGATCTCGCACGCCCCGCAGCCCGTACAGCGCTCCGGTCGCGTTGCCAGGATTTTCATCGCCTACCCCCTTTGTCATTCCGGAATGGGAGCGGTGGAGCTCCGTCCCTTTCCTTGAGATGGCCATTTGATGAGGTGGGCATAGTATAACACGGGCCGGCGAGCCGGGCAAATGGGCCTTGCGGCCGGCCAAGGCGCATAGTAACGCCAGAAGGCGTGCGGGATTGGTAAGTAGCGGGAGGGGGCGGAGGGTTTGGGAGGCTCGGCGCCGGCACTTGACTTTCGCTATTGAACGTGTAGAATAATGACCGGAAGCTGGGGCGGTGGCGGAATGGCAGACGCAGCGGACTTAAAATCCGCTGGACGCGAGTCCGTGTGGGTTCGAATCCCACCCGCCCTACTCGCGGTACTCGTCTTCGACCGGGATATCCAGGTCCCCTACCTCTTTCGTGGTCACCTTCACCAGCAGTTGATGCCGGCCAGCCGTCAGCCGCGTCCCCTTCACCCAGACCTGGGCTTCCTCATTTAAATTGAAGATGAACGGCGTCTGCGGCGTGATGCGCACCGCCGGCCGCTGATTCTCTCCCCGGCCAATGGCGATCCGCTCCGCCGCAATCTCCTGCCCATCTAACACTACCGCCCGCACATGGGTGATGGTCCCCGGCGCCAGCGTGTTCTTGATGGTCAGCGAGAAACCATCCTCGGTCGCGCGCAGGCTGTCCTTCACGTACAGCTTCTTTAACAGAAAGGCCGGCACCTTCGGCATCATGGGCCTCCTGGATATATATGCTCCGGTTAGCTATTATCAGTATAGCACAAAGGAG
>JACIWP010000191.1 GCA_014360855.1 Anaerolineae bacterium | reverse complement strand
GAGATCACCTGGCACGTCATGCCACCCTCCACCCCCTGCAGGTCCTGGAGAAGCTGGTCTCGCGGGATCAGCTCACGCGCAAATTCCTCCTGCAACTGCCGGACGGCGAGACCATCGAGAGCGTACTAATGCTCTATGAACGCCGGCGCACCGCCTGCATCTCGACGCAGGTCGGCTGTCCCATCCGCTGTGACTTCTGCGCCACAGGCAAATCCGGCTTCCGCCGCAACCTGACCGCCGGCGAGATCGTCGCCCAGGTGATCCTCATCGCCCGCGCGGCGCGGGAGTTTGCGCCGGCGGACGCCCGCCCGCTCACCAACGTGGTCTACATGGGCATGGGAGAGCCATTACTGAACCTGGACGCCGTGCTGAAATCCCTGCGCATCCTGACCGACCCCAAGGGCTTCAACCTGGGGGACCGCCACATCACTATCTCCACCGCCGGCGTGGTGCCGGGCATCCTGCGCCTGGCCCAGGAGCCCCTGCAGGTGCGCCTGGCCATCTCTCTGCACGCGCCCAACGATGCCCTGCGCGACCAGTTGGTGCCCCTGAACCGCCGCTATCCCCTGGCACAGGTGCGGCAGGCCCTCCAGACCTATTTCGAGCACACGGGCCGGCGCATCACCATCGAATACGCCCTCATCAAAAAAGTGAACGACCACAAAGCACAGGCCGCGGAGCTTGCGGAGCTGTTCGCCGGCCTGCCGGTACACGTCAATCTCATCCCCGTCAATCCGGTGGAGAACAGCCCGTACCGTCCCTCCCCGCCGGCGCGGGTCCGGGTATTCATGGAGGAGCTGGAACGCCACCATATTCCCTGTAGTGTGCGGGTGCGGCGAGGGTTGGATGTTCAGGCCGGCTGTGGACAACTGCGCAGTCGTTACCTCGCCCAATCCTCATCATAACAACAGGTTGTCATCGGACGCTATTCACCCATGAGACCCGCGGCGTGGAGATACTGGCACTGGCATCTGCAGTATTCCCTATGGCGGTGGCGGAGACGGCGTGCTCTGCGCCGGCAACTGCCGCCCACCCAGGAAGAGGAGAATATCCGCCTGCTGTACTGGGACACCGCCTGGCAGGGCGTCCTGACCGCCGGCACAGGCACCTTCCTGCCGGTGTACCTGGCGCGCATTCAGGCCAGCAGTTTCTTCATCAGCGCCCTGACGGCCCTGCCGGCGCTGGTGGGGGTGCTGTTCTCCCTGCCGGCCAGCATGTACGTCGAGCGCCAGCGCGATCATGTCCATCTGACCACCCTGTTCCGCTTCTTTTTCCGGCTGACCTATGTCCTGGTGGCCTTTGTGCCCTTCCTGGCCCTTGGGCTACAGCCCTGGCTGATCGTGCTCATCTGGACCATCCAGGCATTCCCGGCGGCCGTGGTGGTGCCGGCGTGGACCTCGGTGGTGGGAGCCATCGTCCCGCCGGCGCGCCGGCCAGCGGTCAACGGGGGCCGCTGGGCACTGCTGAGCGTCGTCACTGCCGTCTGCGTGGCCGGCTTCGGCAAACTGCTGGACCTGCGCGCCATCCCATTCCCCTGGAATTACCAGTTCGTCTTCTTCATCTCGGCCATCGCCGGCTTTGTGAGCCTGGGGTACTTCTCCCGCATCAAAATGCCGCAGACCCAGCCGGTCATCCCGCCGGCGCGCCGCTCCTTACGAGAGCGCCTGTCCGAACTCATCCAACCCATGCTGCAGTCGCCGGACTTCATGAAGTACAACTGGGCGACCTTCTTTGTCCGCCTGGGCGCGGCCCTGCCGGTGGCCCTGTTCAGCATCTTTTGGGTGCGGGAACTGCACGCCAGCGACACCATCATCGGCCTGCGCACCACCATCGCACAGGCCTCGCTGGTCGCCGGCTACTTCCTCTTCGGCCGGCTGGCGGCGCGCCGCGGCCATCGTGAGGTCCTCATCCTCAGCTCCGTCGGTGTGGCCCTGTACCCCATCGCCACCGCCTTCATCCATCAGGACTGGTGGCTTCTGCCGGTTGCTGTCCTGTGGGGCTTCTTTACCGGCGGCGTGGACATTTCTTTCTTCGAGGGCCTGCTGGAGACCACGCCGCCGGATAAGCGCGCCAGCTTTGCCGCGCTGAACGCGGTCTTCGCCAACCTGGCGGTGTTCGCCGGCCCCCTGCTCGGCTCGGCGCTGGCGGAATGGCTCGGCATTCGCGTCACCCTGGGCATCGCCGGCGGCATCTCCATCCTCGGTGCCTACCTTTGCTGGCGGCTGGGCGTTGGCGCCCGCCGGCGGGCGCACTGACCCCCACCGTTCACCAACCTCAGACTTTGACAATTTCGGTACAGCATCATTATAATAATGGCCCGTACCACTCAGGTTTGCGGGACAACGGAGCAGACATATGACCCACGAGGAAAAGGGCCTGCGGGCCTACCGAGTGCAGGTGCGCCGCGAGGATGAAGCGCATGCCACTGCCAGCACTCGCGACCATGAACTGCGTCTGGGAGTGCGCCGGGGAGACCCGACCGCCGGCTTCAACGCTGTCGAAACCCTGCTGGCCGCGCTCGGCACCTGCATCATCACCAACGTGAATTCTCTGGCGGAAAAAATGCACCTGCAGGTGGACGGGGTGACCGTGGACCTGGCCGGCTACCGCCGGGAGGACCCGCCGGCCCTGGTGCGCATTGACGTGACCCTCACGTTGGAGAGCGCCGAACCGGAGGAAAAACTGCGCCGGCTCAAGGAGCTGGCCATCCAGTATGGGACTGTTACCAATACCCTGGCCGCCGGCGTCGGCATGCACTTCATGCTGATGCTCCGCCGGCCGGAGGAAAACGAAACGGCCGGCTGAATCTCCCCGGCCGGCCGCTTTGCGCCTGCTATTCCCCAACTGCTTTGTCAATAGCCCTACGCACGGCATCGTAATCCGCCGGCAGTTCGACCGGCGGGTTGCGGTAGCGCGCCACCACATCCGCCAGCACCCCATCGTGATACCCGACCTTGAAATCGGTGAACTTGAGGCCGTGGGCGGTGGAAATGACCACCACGCGATCGTTCCGCTGGATCTCCCCCCGCTCGATGAGCTTGAAGAGCACGGCCAGCGCCACGCCCGTATGCGGGCAGGTATATAGCCCCGTGCGGTCGGCGCGGGCGGCCGCATTGGCCAGCTCATCCTCGGTGGCCTGTTCGACAACGCCGTTGAACTGCCGCAGGATTTTCACCGCCCGCTCATAGCTCACCGGGTTGCCGATCTGGATAGCGCTGGCCAGCGTCTTGCCGGCCTTCACCGGCCGATATTCCTTGAAGCCGGTCAGATAGCTCAAATACAGCGGGTTGGCGCGCGCCGACTGGGCACAGGCGATGCGCGGGAGCTTGTTGATCAACCCCAGCTCCTTCATCATCAAAAAACCCTTGCCAATGGCGCTGACGTTGCCCAGATTGCCCACCGGGATGACAATCCAGTCCGGCACCTCCCAGTCGAACTGCTGGACCAGCTCAATGGCCACCGTCTTCTGGCCCTCCATGCGCAGGGGATTCATGGAATTGGCCAGGTAAATGGTCTTGTCCGCCGTAACCTGCTGGACGATCCGCATACAGCCGTCGAAATCGGTGTCCAGGGCGAGCACGGTGGCGCCGTGGGCAATGGGCTGGACCAGTTGGGCCGTGGAGACCTTGCCGCGCGGCAGGAAGACGATGGCGGGAATGCCGGCGGCGGCACAATAGGCGGCCAACGCCGCGGAGGTATCTCCTGTGGAGGCACAGGCCACAGCTCGAATGGGCCGGCCGTCGGCGATCATCTGCCGCACCGCCGAGACCAGCACCGTCATGCCCAGGTCTTTGAACGAACCGGTATGGCTGTTGCCGCACAGCTTGATCCACAGGTCCGGCACGCCAATTTCCTTGCCCAGGCGCTCCGCCCAGAAGCAGTTGGTATGCCCCTCATACATGGAGACGATGTTCTCATTCTCGATTTGGGGCAGGACCCATTCCTTCTTGCCCCATACTCCCGACCCATAGGGCCATTCGTTGGTGCGGGTGCGCTCTTCGAAGAGGCGCATCCAGCCGGCGGCACTGCGCGTCTTCAACGCCTCCAGGTCATGTTCCACATCCAACAGGCCGCCGCAGTCCTCACAGCGGTAGATGACGTCATAGACGGAATAGCGCCGGCCACAGCCGCGGATGCACTCCAACCAGGCGCGATAGGTCATTTCCCACCTCCTTCGCCGGCCGGCACAGCCGCCGCTTCGAGAGCCCCCGCATTCAGAATAACCTCATCATGGATCTGCCGCACGGCTCGCACCGCGGCATCGGCCTCTACCACCAGGGAAATACTGCACTCCGAAGAGCCTTGGGCGATGGCGATGACGTTCACCTCGGCCTTCGCCAGGGCGCCGAAAATGCGCGCCGCCACGCCTGTGGTGTGGCGCATGCCGGCCCCCACAGCGGTGACAATGACCACATCATCCAACGACCACACCCGGTCAATATCCCGGCGGGCCAGCTCCAGCGCCATCTCTTTCTCGATAGCCCGCACCACCTTGGACACGGAACTGCTGGGAATCACGAAGGAGATGGACTGCTCGGACGAGGACTGGGAGATCATCAGCACGCTGGTGCCCTGGCTGGCCACCGCGGCAAAGGTGCGCGCGGCGATGCCCGGCACGCCGATCATGCCCCGGCCTTCCACGGTGACCATGCTCATGCCCTTGATGGCGGTGACCGCCTTGACGGTGCCGGCAGCCGGCTCCGCCTCCCGCGTGATAAGCGTGCCCGGGAACTGCGGGTTGAAGGTGTTCTTCACCCACACCGGGATATCCCGCTCGATGACCGGACGGATGGTCTTGGGATGCACCACCTTAGCGCCATAATACGCCAGTTCCCCCACTTCGCTGTACGAGAGGGTGGGGATGACCCGTGCCTCCGGCACCCAGCGCGGGTCAGCCGTCATGACCCCGTCCACATCGGTCCATATCCACAGCTCCTCGGCGTCCAGGCAGTCGGCCAGGATGGCGGCGCTGTAATCGCTCCCACCGCGCCCCAACGTGGTGGTGATGCCCTCGCGGGTGGCGCCGATAAAGCCGGTGACAACCGGCAGGACGCCGGCCTCCAGCATGGGAATCAGCCGGCTCTGCACCCGCGCCCGCGTCTCCTCCATCAGCGGCGCGGCGTTCTGGAACGTGTCATCCGTGATGACCAGCTCCGTGGCATCCACCGCCTCGCTCTTCACCCCGCGCTGGCGCAAATAGGCGGCCACGATACGGGCGCTGATGCGCTCCCCCAGCGAGGTGACCGCATCCATGGCGCGCGGTGTCACCTCCCCCAGCACGTGAATGCTCCGACAAAAGGTATCGAAGGTGTCCAGGTACTCGTCAACGACGGCGAACAGGGCGCCCCGCTCTCCTTCTGGGGGCAGAAGCTGGTCCACGGCGCGGTAATGCAGTGCTCGCAAATCGGCCACGACGGCGCGGTAGGTCTGGTCATCGCCGGCGGCCGCAGTCAATGCACCCTTAGTCAAGGCATCGGTCACTCCGCTCATCGCAGAGACCACCACTACCAGGCGGTCCCACTGCGGAGCATGCTCCAGGATGATATCCGCGGCCTGTCGAATGGCCTCCGGGCTTCCGACCGATGTCCCACCGAACTTCATGACCAGGGTGCGCATAGGAACTATTCATCCTCCTTTTTCACACGAGAATTGTTTCAGGGCGCATGATGCCCATATTAAATCCATTGGGAGATCGTCGGCATTGACCTACAGGGCTGGTGCGATCGCAGTGGGGAACGCACAGGGGCCAGCCGGCATATGCACCGCGACGCCGGCGTCGCAACCTCCCCCATCCCGGCGGGGAGCTGACGGACTCATGGTGGGAAGCTTTACAAGCGCTGTAGTGCGTGATATTACCATTAGATCAGGGAGTTGTCAACCGGCGCGAAACAAGGGCTATAAGGTGACAGTCACCTTATAGGTGACTGTCACCTCACCCCACATCCCCTTACCGCTTCATCATCCTCGGCAAATAGACCACGGGCTGTGAGAGCACTAACCGCACCGCCGCCAATCACACCATGCTCAAAATACACTCATCCCATCCGGTTATCAAGGGGGTTTTCTCATTTGGACTTCTGCGGTCGTCGGTGGTATCATCTGTGCGAACGGCCGGCATACCGCCAC
>JACIWP010000190.1 GCA_014360855.1 Anaerolineae bacterium | reverse complement strand
TCTTGGCTATGCCCTGGATCCTCAAGCCCCGACTGATCAGACGCGCTCTCTTCACCTACCGATGGTCTCTCGCCTATGAAAGTGGGTAAGAGTCAGCCTTCCAGGCCGATACCACCGCCACCACGATGATGACCGCTACCACGATCTCCGGCAGGCCGTGGGTGACGCCCACGGTCAGCGCGACGCCCGGGGCCATATACCCCCGCCATACAGCCATGCCCAGCACGAGCACCGTATTGGTCAGCGTGCCCACCGCCGCAGACACGACCAGCGCCAGGTACTCGTTCAGCCGGCGCAGGGCGATGTATGCCAGCCAGGCGGTGATGCCGATGAAGATGCGCGGCAGGATGGCCACAAAGGGGTCCTTGAACATGGGGATGGTGGCCTGAAAGAAGCTGAAGATGCCGAAGACCAGGCCAATCATCCCACCGACCGCCGGCCCTTCCATAATACCGCCGAGGATGGCCGGTACATGCATGATGGTGGCGTTGCCGGCCGGCGTCGGCACCGGGATAAAGCCCAACCGCGTCGCTCCGAGCAAAATGGCGATGGCCGCCAGCACGCCGGCGGTGACCACCCGCCGCACCAATTTGTCCGTCCCGTTCATGCGCGCACCTCCTGACAGGGTTAGAATGGGAAGCTCTTGCGGAACCAGATAAAGCCGGCGGCCAGCAAAGCACAGACGAGGATGGCGATGCCATCCGCCCGTCCCATGTGAAGCTGGATCAGCCGTGTGCGGCCCCGGCCGCCGGCGTAACAGCGCGCCTCCATCGCCACGATCAGCTCCTCGGCGCGCCGGAACGCGTCCAGGAACAGCGGCACGATGAGCACCAGCATGGCGCGCGCCGTGCGCCAGAAGCGCCATCGGCCGCCGGCGCCGACGTCCGCCCCGCGCGAGGCCTGCGCCTTGGCCAGCGTCTCCAACTGCTCCGCCAGGATGGGGACAAAGCGCAGGGCGAGGATAAAGATGAGGGAAATCTCATGCGCCGGCACCCCCAGCCGGCCAAAGGGCTTTAACATGTCCTCCAGTCCATAGGCCAGATGGGCCAGCGGCGTCGTGTTGGTCAGGATGCTGGCCAGGATCATCAGGTCCACGAAGCGCGCCAGCGATACCAGCACCAACTGCAGGCCACTGCTGGTGATGAAGATAGGGCCCCAACGCAGAAAGGTGATGACCGGCAGTCCGCTGGTGACGGATGGGTTGCCGTAAAAGGCCAACTGCATCAGCGACAGTGCGATGATAAAGGGGAGCGCCGGCCGCACCCCACTCAGCACATAGCGGAGCGAGATGCCGGCCGCACGGATCAGCCCCAGGCACAGCGCCAGCAGGAGAATATTGGCCAGATATGATGTGTTCACCGTCAGCGCCAGCGACAGCAAAAGCACCACCGTGATCTTGGCGCGCGGGTCCATGCGGTGCACGAGCGAATCGCCCGGCAGATACTGCCCGATGGTGATATGCCTCAGGAGCGCAAAATCCTGCATAGCTCCTCCACCGTCTCCTCAAATCGGATGGCGTACGGGTCCACGTCATAGCCCCGCCGGCCCAGTTCTCCTAACACCCAACTGGTGACCGGCTGGCCCAACCCGAGGGAGTTCAGCAGGTCGGTGTGGGCAAAGACCTCCGCCGGCGTACCCTCATCCACCATGCGTCCCTCCGCCATGACATAGACCCGGCCGGCCAGGGCCGCGATCTCCTCCATGTCAGAGGAGACCACGATGACCGTCATGCCCTCTGCGGCGTTCAGCCGGCGCACCTGCTCCAGCCATTCCTCGCGCGTCAGCGGGTCCAGCCCGGCCGAGGCCTCGTCCAGAATGAGCACGCGCGGGCGCAGGGCCAGCACGCCGGCGATGGCGACCTTGCGGCGCTCCCCGCCGCTGAGGGCCGCGGTGGGGCGGTCCACGAATGTATCGAAGTCCAGGCCGACAACCCGCATGGCCCATTCCACGCGCCGGCGGATCTCCTCGCGGGACATCCCCAACTGCCGCGGGCCGAAAGCGATGTCATCGCCCACCAGGGTCTCGAAAAGCTGGCGCTCCGGATGCTGGAAGACGATGCCCACCATCTGGCGCAGGCGGCGCAGGTCCACTGTGGGGTCGGCCAGGTCCTGCCCATCCACGATGACGTGACCGGGTTCCGTCGGGCGCAGGAGACCGTTGCAATGCTGGAGCAGGGTGGATTTGCCGGCGCCGGCAGGGCCGATGAGGCCGATGATTTCGCCGGCATACACCTCCATGGACGCGCCGCGCAGGGCCACCGCCTGCAGGGGTGTGCCGGGGAGATAGGTATAGTGCAGATCGCGAATCGCAATAAGCGGTTCGGTCATAGCCGCCCTCCCGCCGGCACGGACACCGCATGGGCATGCACCGCCTCGACCAACGCCTCGCGCGTCAGCGGCAGAGGGGAGAACGCCACCCCACTGCGAACCTGGATCGCCTCGGCCAACTGCGCCGGCGTCGGGGGCACCAGCCGCAGTTCGCGCAGGCGCTCCCGCTGGGAGAAGACCTCCTGCGGCGAGCCTTCCAGCGCGATCCTCCCGCCGGCCAGCACAATGATGCGTTCGGCCAGGGCGGCTTCCTCCATGAAATGGGTGATGGAAATGATGGTCGTGCCGGCGGCATGCAGTCGCCGCACCACCTGGAGCACCTCGGCGCGGCTGGCCGGGTCCAGCATGCTGGTAGCCTCGTCGAGCACCAGGCAGGCCGGCTCCATGGCCAGGACGCCGGCGATGGCGACCCGTTGGCGCTGTCCGCCGGAGAGCAAATGGGGTGGGCGGTGGCGCAGTTCCCACAAGCCGACGGCCTGCAGGGCCTTTTCCACGCGCTGGGCCAGCGCCGGCTGGGGCACCCCCAGATTCTCCGGCCCAAAGGCCACGTCCTCTTCCACCAATGTGCCCACAATCTGATTATCCGGGTCCTGGAAAACCATGCCGACGATGCGGCGGATGTCCAGGGTGTGGCGGGGGTCAGAGGTGTCCATGTCCTGGACGTACACTTTGCCGCGAGTGGGCAGGAGGAGCGCGTTGAAATGGCGGGCCAGGGTGGATTTGCCCGAGCCGTTATGGCCGACGATGGCGATGTACTCGCCGCGGCGGATGGTCAGGGAGATGCCGTTCAGCGCCGGCACAGCGTCCGGCTCGCCGGCGCGGTAGGCGAAATGCAGGTCTTCCACACGAATCAGGATGTCATCCATGCCCAGGCCCCCAGCGCAACAAAAAAGCCCACAGCACACGACTGTGGGCGCCTTTCCGGCATCTCACTGGATATGGCGTCGTCTCGGTCGCGTGCCGATCCAAGCGACTGCTGGTACAGCGTCATGATCAACGGCTCACTGCCGGCGCCTCGCCGGTCAGCGGCACCATTTCAATGCAGAGCTATTATACCACCGGCGGGGATTTTCGCAAAAAGCGGATACGCTTATGAAGCTGTCCGATGGCAATGCGGCGCACCATCCAGTTCTTCGACCGCTATCTGAAGTGAGCCGGCCGCAGATTGGCGTCTCCCAAACAAATGCCCAGACTGCGCACCGTGCGCACCAGGTCGCTGTCCGGCACGACGCGCCGCGGCTGTGCGATAGCCTCCGCAATAGGCACATGGGTGACCTGTGCGCCCTGCAGGGCCACCATGTGCCCGATGTATCCGCCGGCGATCAGGTGCACCACTGCCGAGCCGAAGCGCGAGGCCAGCACCCGGTCGAAGGCGCTAGGTGAACCGCCCCGCTGGATGTGCCCCAGCACCGTGACGCGCACCTCCATGTCCAGCCGGCCGGCCAGCTCCCGGCCCACGACGGCGCCGATGCCGCCCAGACGCGGGCCGGCGATGGGATCGCCGGTGTCCTGATAGACGGGACTCCCGCCGGCGGGATATGCCCCTTCCGCCACCACCACGATGCTGAATTTGGCGCCGCGCGCCCGCCGGCTCTCAACCTGCCGCACCAGCGGCTCGATATGGAACGGGATCTCGGGGATGAGGATGGCGTCGGCGCCGCCGGCCACGCCGGCCTGCAGGGCGATCCAGCCGGCCTCGCGCCCCATCACCTCCACCACCATGACGCGGTGATGGCTCTCGGCCGTGGTGTGCAGGCGGTCAATCGCCTCCATGGCGGTATTGACCGCCGTGTCAAAGCCGAAGCTGACATCGGTCAGGCCAATGTCGTTGTCAATGGTCTTGGGCACGCCGACGACCGGCGCCCCCATTTCCAGCAGGCGCTGGGCGATGTGTAGGGAGCCGTCCCCACCGATGACCACCAGGGCATTGATCCCCAGTCCATTCAGCCGCTCCAGCACCTGCGCGGACACATCGCGCCGCTCCCATGTGCCGGCCGGCGTCCGCACCGGGTAGGCGAAGGGATTGGCGCGGTTGGTCGTGCCCAGGATGGTGCCGCCGCGCGGCAGGATGCCGCGCACGTCGGCGATATCCAGCCGGCGCGTCTTATCGGGCAGGATCAACCCCTCGAAACCGTCCTCGATGCCGATGACCTCCCAGCCGTACTCGTACACAGCGGTCTTGACCACGGCGCGGATCACGGCGTTAAGGCCCGGGCAATCCCCGCCGCCGGTAAGCACGCCGATGCGGGAAATGGGCTGGCGCATGGCGCTACTCCTCTCCCCCAAACTGCCGGCCGGCCTCCGCCGCGAAAATCTCGGCCGTCGTGGCGTCAATGTTGCAGAAGTTGACCTCCCGCAGAGAGGTGTCCGGGTGCTCCCCCAAATACCGGCGCACCGTCTCGATCATGATGCGGGCACAGCGCTCCTTGGGGAAGCCGAAGATGCCGGAGGAGATGCCGGGCATGGAGATGCTTCGCAGGCGGTGCTGGTCCGCCAGCTCCAGGGCACTGCGCACGGCAGAGGCGAGCTTCTCGTCCTCGCCGCGCGTTCCGCCGGCCCATACCGGGCCGACGGCATGGATGACGTAGCGGGCGGGGAGCCGGCCGGCGCCGGTGATGGCGGCGGTGCCGGTGCGCACCGGGCCATGCTGTGCCACCCATGCGCTGCTCTCTTCCTGGATCTCATAGCCGCCCTTGCGCACGATGGCGCCGGCGACGCCCCCGCCGTGGGCCAGGTGTTCGTTGGCGGCGTTGACGATGGCATCCACCGCTTCATCGGTCAGGTCTCCCTGGACGACGCGGATGACCTGGCCGGCGGGCGTGGTATGCTCGAAAAGGATGCGTCGGGTCATGGGGCACCTCCATCATCTGATAACGCTCCGCTGGCGGAAGATGTAAGAAAAGGGTTGACGTAGCCGCTCCATTGTGCTATATTTGACATGGAATTTCCCCTGGGCCTTAGTATACGGCCGGCGGCGCGTACAGTCAACCATCTGGAAAGAGAGGGGGTTGAAACAGTCCCATTTGCGCATCGTTCCACGGACTGAAGCAGCAGTCCCAGAGCTAGCCAACCGGCACAACCTAGACCAATAGTGTGGTTCTGTAGTATAATCCCCGCACCTCTCCCTCTCCCTGCCGGCGGCGAATAGGGTTCGAAGAACGCCCTGGAAAAACCCTGTCCCTCCCTACACCTCGCAAGCGGGACGCAAGCATGAAAGGCGTATGACTGGGCGTTAGTCTGTCCCGAATGGAGGCACCTCCCGGGAGCGGCCGGCCCGGCATGCCGGCGGAGCCTGGCCGTTGCCCCTCAATGCCCGACGACAAGGAAGCAATTATGAAGATGGCCGATTGGGTTGGACAAACCCTGCGCTGGGTTCAGCCCCGCGCCCTGAAACAGGAGTTCGAACTGCGCGCAGGAAATCCCTATCGCCACGCTCCGCTTCCGCAGTGCCTTCCGCTCCGAAGCCACTGCGGAGAGCGCCGAAGGATGCTGGACGTTCTGGCAGGTGGGCTTCTGGCGCCAGCGCATTCTCGTCCGTGAGTGCGGCGCGGAGACCGACCTGGCGGTCTTCCACCGCCACATCTGGCGAGGAGGTGGGATACTGGAACTGGCGGACGGCCGGCGCTATACGGTGCGCACCAACTTCTGGGCCACCAGGCTGGAGCTGACCGACGAAGCCGGCAATTCCCTGCTCACTTTCCGCAAAATCGGCGGCTTCCTGCACCTGTGCGCCGAGATGGAGATCAGCCCGGAGGCAACGCATTTGCCCGAACTGCCCTGGCTGGTGCCCTTCGGATGCTACCTGATCGTACTGAAATATCGGGAGCAGGCGGCGACCGCCGCGGCGGCATCCTGAAGCCTTTCCT
>JACIWP010000189.1 GCA_014360855.1 Anaerolineae bacterium | reverse complement strand
AGCGAAGAACATCCTGGACTTGGCCGGGTTCATAGCCGGCGCCATGACCGCTGGCTATTTCGTGGATCGCGGCCAGAGCCGGCTGGCTCTCGCTGTCATCGCCGGCGTCCTGCTCACCATGCTGATATGCACTTTGCTCGGGGTGCGAGAACCGCCGGCACGGGGCGAGCACCTGCCGCTCCGGCAACTGCTCCGCCGGGCGCTCCGCCGCGCCTATTATTTCGATGTCCGCCGCTACCCCGCCTATGCCTACCTCCTGGCCGCGCGGTTCTGCATCCTGGTCGGCATTTACGGCGTGCAGAGCTTTGGCCAGTACTTTATCCGCGATGTGCTCCGCTCCCCCAATCCTGCCGGCGCGACGGCGGCGCTGATGACCACCATCGGGGTAGGTGTCGCCCTGCTGGTGTTTCCTTCCGGTTACCTCTCCGACCGGCTGGGCCGGCGCTGGTGGAACATTATCGCGGCGGTGCTGTGCGGGCTGGGGGTGTTACTGCTCCTGCGGGTCCAAACTATGGGGGATGTATATCTGGCCGGCGCCATCCTGGGGGCCGGCTTGGGCTCGTTCCTCAGCGTGAACTGGGCGCTGGCCACCGACCTGGTCCCGCCGGAGGAAGCGGGGAAATACCTGGGGCTGTCGAACTTTGCTACCGCCGGCGCCGGGGCCACGGCGCGCTTAGCCGGCCCCCTGGTGGACTTTTTCAACCTGCGTGCGGCGGGGGCCGGCTATCAAGTGCTGTTCTTATTGGCCGGCGCGGTCATCCTCTTCGGCGCCTTCCTAATATGGTGGAAGGTGCCAGAAACGCGACCGGCCGGCCGTTTGCCGGCGCATTAAACGCTGTCCGGCTCGGTGACGGCCCGCTCGGGCTTTTTGCGCCGGCCGACATGGCGGTAGATGTACCAGCCGATGCCGGCCAGGATGATGATGGCAATGGGGATGTCAAAGGGCCGCATAATGGCCCGGAGCTGCTCCCAGTTCTCCCCGAAAATCCGGCCGCCCACTGCCAGAGCCGCACACCATATGAACGAGCCGACGAAGGTCAGCACAGTGAAGCGGGCAAAGTTCATCTTCACCACGCCGGCGGGGAAGGAGATAAACGTGCGCACGATGGGCAGGAGGCGGGAGATAAAGGCCGCCCAATCTCCCCAACGGGCGAACCAGCGGTCGGCGCGCTCCAGGTCCTCTTCATGGACGAAGATATACTTGCCGTAGCGTTCCAGCAGGGGCCGGCCCCCGTAGGCGCCCAGCGCGTACGAGATGACGGAGCCAATGGTACAGCCCAGCGCGCCGAACAGGCCGCCGTGCCAGGCGGCTTCCCAGATGCTGTCGGTGAGCATCCAGCCGGCCAACGGCATGGTGACCTCGCTGGGAATGGGGATATTGGCACTCTCCAGCGCCATGATGACCACGACGCCGGCCCAGCCAATGGAGTTCAGCAGGGTATCCAGGAATGCGACCAGTTGATGCTCGAATGCTTCCATCTACCTCCCTCATACGCCGTTTCCCCGCATCCTACCATAGAGTGTTCGTTTGGACAAATTACCCCTGTGCTGTCCTGTGGTATAATAATGCCGGCATGTCGGCCAGTCTTCCCAAAAAGGAGGCTTCGATGGGCTTATCCCATCCCCATCCCCGCGTGACAGCCGCCCCGCGCTGGATGCTGTGTGTGCTGGTCACTGCCCTGCTGGTGTGGGGATTTTGCGCCGGCCTGTGGTGGCGCCCGCCGGCACAGCGCGCCCTGGCCACAGCCGACACGGTCACCATTACCCTCGCCCCCACCGCCCTGGCCGGCATTGCCGAGGGCAGTCCGACCCAGTCCTTTGCCCCGGCCGCTGACGGGGCCATGACCATTGGCTGGAGCTACCGCGCCAGCGTTGGCCGGCGCGCCGGCCTGCTGTGGTTCGACCTGGGAGGCCTCCCCGCCGGCGTAATGCCGCTCAAGGCGGTGGTCAAGGCCGATATCGCCGAGCACAGCGGCCTGGCCACGATGGTCACACATCTCTCCAGACTGCGCGCCGGCTGGCAGGCCGGCCGGCCCACATGGAAGAACCGGCCGCCGGCACTCCCCGGACAGGCGCAGGCGGTGCTGGGCACCGCAGGCACCGCGGCATGGGACATCACCCCGTGGGTCGCTGACTGGCTGGCGCACCCGGAGGAGAATCACGGCCTGCTGGTGGACAGCTTCGCCGATTTTCCCGAGGCGAACGAGCGGACGCTGGCCGGCTGGCGGCTGGAGCTGACCCTGCCGGCGGATGAGCTTGCCCTGCACGTGGAGACCGACCCGTCAGCCGTCTCGCCCGGGGGCACGCTGGTCTACCGCATCCGTATCGAGAACGCCGGCACGACCACGGCAGATGCCCTGCATCTGACCGCGGAACTGCCGGCGCAGGCGCGCTTCCTTTCCTGCAGTGATGGCTGTGCGCCCCACGGCAGTAGCTACTCCTGGGACCTGCCGGCGCTGGAACCCGGCCGCTCCCAAACCGTCCTGCTGACCGTATCGGCCGCCGCCAGCGCACGCGCCGGCGAGGTCCTGCACCTGCGCCTGCGCCTTTCTTCCTTTGCCTCCCCATCTTCGACGACGCTGACGGTGCAGACCCCGCTGGTGCCGCCGGCGGGGACGCCGGCTCCGACCCCCGGCCCCACCTCCACGCCAGGCCCATGTACGGAGCGGGTGACGAACGGCGGATTCGAGGAATTCACCGCCGGCTGGACGCTGGCCGGCGATGCCCCCCCGTTCGTCATGCCGACGGAGCGGCATTCCGGTTTCTTCAGCCTTCTGCTGGGCGGGCTGGGAATGGAGCAGAGCCCGACCGAGAGCATCGCCTGGCAAAGGGTGCGGATCCCATCCGATGCGGTACGCGCCCGCCTGTCCTTCTGGTATCTCCTCTCCCGGCCGGCCAGCGAGGAGGGGTATGACTGGTTCACGTTGGAAGCAACCGATGCCGCCGGCCGTATCCTGGAGCAGATCTCGCCGGCGCCCCGTTCTGGCTGGGCGGAGGCCGGCCTGGACCTGAGCGCGTATCGGGGACAAATCCTGTACCTGCGTTTCCGCGTGCATAACGACGGCAATGCCGGCGCGACGCGTGCCTATCTGGACGACGTCTCGCTGTGCGTGGAGCGGCCGGCGGGCCCCGAGCCGGCCCCCACCCCTTACCCTGGTCTGTGCAGTCCGCGCGGCGACGCGCCAGATTACGCGCCGGCCGGCCTGCCGGATTTCAGCGCCCGGCAGGAGGACTGGGCGATATGGTATCCGGCGGAGGTGTGGGCGTATGACGGGCCGGCGGCGCTGGCGGATGTCCTGTGGTGGCTGGATTCTCGCCTGGAGGGAGCTGATCAGCCCCCGCCGGCGGTGGCGGACAGCTTCCCGCTGGTGACCGCCTACGGCGCCTGGGACGATCACGACCCTCGCAATGCGGTTCCATTTATTGTGGACCTGGCCGGCAGCATGGATACAAATGGCCTGCATTCTGGTGATGGGCACCTGGGCACCCGTCCGGAAGATATGTTGGACGCCTTGCAGAAATACCTGCAGGAGCGCGGGCTGGCCGGCTCTTTCGAGGTGGAGTGGATTACGGCTCCCGGGTTCGAGGATGTGCGGGCGGAGGTGCGCACCGGCGCCGGCGTGGTGCTACTGCTCGGTTTCTGGCAGTGGGATGCGTATACCGGCGAATGGAGCCGCGTCGGCGGGCGCTATCTGGGCGCCGCCGGCGTGCTCTGCGAGGAGGACGCCCTGCTGGTCAGCGATCCCCTGCGGGATGGGCGGGAGGCGGGGTTCGCCGGCGAGGCCCTGCCGGTCGAGGACCATCCGCACGCCGCGGAACAGCCGGAAGCACTGCACAATGACGCGGCGTTCGTCTCCCATGACCTGTACCATATCCTGCTCCAGCCGGCTGGGTGGGGATTGGCGGGATATGTGGACTATATACCCGACATCGCCGTCTCCCTGGGCGCCAACCCTGCCGTAGGCCAGCCCCAGGCGTCCCTGGCGTCCAACGCTGTTGTGACCACCCGGGTAGAAGGCGCGCTGGTGGTGCGGCCGGCGCCCTCCACGGCGGCACAGGCTTTTCCCACTCCGGCGCCGCGATCGGCGCAGGAGACAGCGTCGCTGACGGTGGCGTTCGACACGCAGGGACCGCCCACGCTCTGGCCCAGGCCCCTGCTGGTGACGATGGCCGGCGGGCCGGCACTGCCGGTGGAAGCCCTGGCGTCCGCACAGACCGATGTCGCCGGCCAGGCCCTCCTGCCCCTGCAGGTGCGGCCCGGCGCGTGGGAGCTGACCGCCTTTGTGCCGGGAAGCCTGGCCCTGATGACGCCGCTCCGCTTACAGCCGGGCGGCAACCGCTGGGATGCCGGCGTCCCCGTTTGGGGGGATATCAACGCTGACCAGCGCATCGGGGCCGATGACCTGTCGCGTCTCATCGCTGCCTGGGGGAGCCGCTCCGGCGAGCCGGCGTTTGACCCGCCGGCGGATCTGGATCGCGACGGCGAGGTCGGGCAGGGGGATTGGGACCTGTTGGTGCCGAACCTGGGGCGAGGGGGGCCGGCCGCCGCCCTGCCCGGGTCTTTCTTGGTCCTGCGCTGGACACCGGCGTCGGCCGCTGGGGGAGATTGGCTCGCCTTATCGCTGTTGCCCTCCGACACCAAGACCATCGCCGGCGACATTGTCCCGGTGACCCTGCAGGCGATCGCCTTCGGCAGTTCACCGGATGTCGTGGCGGTGCATCTGGACTATGACCCGAACGTCCTGCAAATTGTGGACGGAGCCGGGGCGCCGGCGGAGTGCATTCAGCCGGTGGAGGGCATGGATACGGTGTTGGTGAATCGGGTGGACAACTACGCCGGCCGGGTGGACTTCATCGCCGCGCAGAGAGGGGCGGGTGGGGGTGAGAGCCTCATGGACCTGGCCCGTTTCCACCTCCGCGCCCGTGCGCCGGCACGTGAGGCATGGCTGAGGTTCAGCACGGCAGGAAGCCGGCGGAGCACAGCCGCGGCCGGGGGACAGGCGCTGGGTATAAGCTTCAGCGCTCTGCGCGCGGAAATCAGCGGTGGGCGGGTAACCCTGCCCCTGTTGTGCCGGCGCTGAGGTGGGATCAGCGGCGCGCCCCGCGGATCACCAGGCTTTTGTACACGAACCAGACTATCACACAGATGACCGCCACGATGGCTGTCTGGATCAGGCTGGGGATCAGGGCCATGGAGATCCAGTTCGCGCCTAACCCGCGCGCCACGATAAAGGGCAAGGAGAAGGAGATAGCCCAGGCGATGGGTGGGATGGCCATCAGGCCGAAGCGGACGATGTTCAGCCGCCGGCGCACCGCTTCATCCAATTCATGCTCCTGTGACATGCTGTGCCTCCTTTTAGAGCTGTTCGGACGCGCCCTGGAACGCGGTTCAGTCCATCGTGACATAATATATCGCAAAATTTCATAGAATGCAAGCAGGTCTTCAACTTGCGTCCTCGCGCCGGCATCAGTATTATGTGCGCGATACGCCTCACAGGGAGAGTGCACCATGAGTAAGCTCCAGGAACTGGCAAACCTCGGTCAGTCCATCTGGCTGGACTACATCCGCCGCTCCTTTATCCAATCAGGCGACTTTGCCGCGCTCATCGCCCAGGGCCTGCGCGGCGTCACCTCGAACCCGACCATCTTCGAAAAGGCCATCGCCGGCAGTAACGACTACGACGACGCCATCCGCGCTCGGCTCAACGCCGGCAAACCGGTCCAGAGCGTCGCCGAGGAATTGTTCGTCGAAGATATTGCCCAGGCCGCAGACCTGCTTCTGCCCGTGTATCAGTCCACCGATGGGCTGGACGGCTATGTCAGCCTGGAGGTCAGCCCGACCCTGGCCCATGATACCGCCGGCACCATCGCGGAGGCGCGCCGGCTTTTCTCCCTCCTTGGCCGGCCGAACGTGATGATCAAGGTGCCGGCCACGCCGGAAGGCCTGCCGGCCATTGAGACGCTCATCCGGGAGGGGGTGAACGTCAACGTCACCCTTATCTTTTCCGTGGAGCAGTACGCCGCAGTGGCAGAAGCCTTTCTGCGCGGCATGGAGGGGCGCGCCAGGGCCGGCCAGGACCTGCACCGCGTCGCCTCGGTGGCCTCTTTCTTCGTCAGCCAGCTCGATACCCTGGTGGACGCGGAGCTGGAGCGCCTGGGAAAAGCGGAACTGGCCGGCAAGGCCGGCATCTCCGCCGCCCGGCTGGTGTACGAACGCTTCCTGCAGATTTTCCAGGGGCCGCGCTGGGAAGCGCTGGACAGGTTGGGCGCACGACCCCAGCGCCCGCTGT
>JACIWP010000188.1 GCA_014360855.1 Anaerolineae bacterium | reverse complement strand
GGCGATGGGCCGCGCGCCCAGCTTCTCCGCCGCCTGCGCGATATCGGCGGCCGCCGAGCGGTCCAGGCCGGCGTCAATGATGAGGGCCTGGTCCTCCTGCACCAGGATGCCGGCGTTGGAGCCGCTCTGCCAGTGATATGCCCCCGGGGCCAGCTCTCGCAGTTCAGCCATGGTGTCCTCCTCGACAGCGGATGAAGGTCAAGAAAAAGCCCCGACCGGTCGGGGACTGTGGGTCGGGGCGCATATGGGCGCGGGAAGGGCGCTTGCTACGCCTCGCCGAGATAGGCCGCGCGCACCTGCGGGTTCTCGCGCACCTCGGCCGCCGGCCCGGACAGCACGATGCGCCCGGTCTCCAGCACATACGCCCGATGTGCCACTGAAAGGGCCATATTGGCGTTTTGCTCCACCAGCAGGATGGTCATGCCCTGCTGGCTGATCTCGGTGATGGTTTGGAAAATGCTCTCTACCAGGATAGGCGCCAGGCCCATGGAAGGCTCGTCCAGCAGGAGCACGCGCGGCCGCGCCATCAGCGCCCGGGCGATGGCCAGCATTTGCTGTTCACCGCCGCTGAGGGTGCCGCCGAGCTGATTGCGGCGTTCCTTCAGGCGGGGGAACAACTTGAAGACCCGTTCCAGGTCTTCCTGGATGCCGGCGCGGTCCCGGCGGGTAAAGGCGCCCATGTCCAGGTTCTCCATGACGGTCAGCCGGCTGAAGATCTTGCGGCCTTCCGGCACCTGCGCGATGCCCAACTGCACGATCTCATGGGGCGGCAGGTGATGGATCGGCTGGCCGTCAAAGGTGATACTGCCCTCGCGAGGATGGCGCAGGCCGGAGATGGTGTTCAGAGTGGTGGTTTTGCCGGCGCCGTTGGCCCCGATGAGGGCCACAATTTCCCCCCGGTTCAGCTCAAACGAAATGCCCTTGAGGGCATGGATATGGTCATAATAGGTATGGATATTATGGACTTCCAGCAGGGCCATTCAGGCGACTCCCTTACCAAGGTAAGCTTCAATCACGCGCGGGTTACAGCGCACCTCCTGAGGGGTGCCCTCGCAGATTTTCTCGCCGAAATCGAGCACGGCGACGATGTCGGAGATGCCCATGACGACGCGCATATCGTGCTCGATGAGCAGGATGGTGAGATGAAGCTCATCGCGGATGCGGCGGATGAACGCCATCAGCTCTTCCGTTTCTCGCGGGTTCATGCCGGCCGCCGGCTCATCCAGCAGGAGCAGGCGCGGCTCGGAGGCCAAGGCGCGTGCCAGTTCCAGCCGGCGCTGTTGGCCGTAGGGCAGGTTGTGGGCGAACATGTCGCCGTAGCCGCTCAGCCCCACGAAGTCCAGGAGCTGATGGGCCTTATCCAGCGCCTCCTGTTCCTCGCGGCGGGTGCGCGGCAGGCGGAAGAGGGCGCCGGCCAGCCCGCTCTTCAGGCGCGAGTGCTGTCCCACCAGGATGTTCTCGATGGCGGTCATGCGCCCGAACAGCCGGATGTTCTGATAGGTGCGCGCGATCCCCAGCGCGGCGATCTGGTCAGGGCGCAGGCCCACCAGTGAGACGCCGTCAAAGATGATGCGGCCGGCCTCCGGGCGGTAAAAGCCGGAAATACAGTTGAACAGGGTGGTTTTGCCGGCGCCGTTGGGGCCGATAATGCTGAAGATGCTCCCCTGCGGCACTTCCAGGTCCACCGCGGAGACGGCTACCAGGCCGCCGAATTGTTTGGTAACGCCGTGGAGTTCCAGGATGTTCACGAGCCCACCTCACCCTCGACGAGTTCCGCCGGCGCCTCTTCGAGCGCCTCTTCCCCGGGCCGCGGGCGCTCCAACTGCGGCCGGGAGGCCGGCCACAGGCCCTGCGGACGCACGATCATCATCACCACCAGCAGGGCGCCGAAGACCAACACGCGGTAGTCTTCCAGTTCGCGCAGGATCTCCGGCAGGCCCTTCAGCACGAACGCACCCAGGATCACGCCCGGGATACTGCCCATGCCGCCCACGATGACCAGGGCCAGCACGTTGATGGAGACCAGCAGGACGAAGTCCTCCGGGCCGGTGAAGGAGTTGCGGGAGGCGAAGATGGCGCCGCTGAAGCCGGCCAGAGCCGCGCCCATGGCGAAGGCCATCAGCTTGTACTTCAGGGTATAGATGCCCATGGCCTGGGCGACCTTCTCGTCCTCGCGCATGGCACGCCAGGCGCGCCCCACGCGCGAGTGCTCCAGCCGGCGGGTGATGATGATAGCCAGGATGACGCCGATCAGGATGAAGTAAAAGAAGTAAAACTCGTTGCCGACGTCTTTGCCGAACAGCACCGGGTGCCCCACATTGCGCACGCCGCGCGGCCCGCCGGTGAATCCCGTCAGGACATCGCTCTTGGAGAGGATGCGGATGATCTCGCCGAAGCCCAACGTCACAATGGCCAGGTAGTCGCCGCGCATGCGGAGCACGGGGATGCCCAGCAGGATGCCGGCGATGGCCGCCAGCAGGACGCCGATGGGAAGCGCCAGCCAAAAGCTCATCTGAATGTGGTGCGGCTGGGGTGCGGTCAGCAGTGCCATGGTATAGGCGCCCACAGCGAAGAAGGCCACATAGCCCAGGTCCAGCAGGCCGGCCATGCCCACCACGATGTTCAGGCCCAGGCCCAGGATGACGTAAATGCCCACCGTGCCCAGGTTGTAATTCCAGTACTGGCTCAGGAAGAAGGGGGCGATCAACAGCAGGACCATGAAGACGCCCATGAGCACGCGCCGGCTCAAGGGGTTACTGCTGACCTGGGCAACGGCCGGGATCCCCAGCAGGCGCTCGCGCAGGCTGACGATACGTTCGCCGCGCGCCAGCCGCGCCGCATGCACGCGCAGGCGCCATTCCCGCCAGGCCGCGCCGGCCATGGCGCTGACCAGCAGTACCCCGCCGATGAACCCCGCCGCCGGCAGTGGGGCAAAGCCCAGCGTCAGCGCGCCAATGGACTCCTTGCTCATCTGGGTGAGCCAGGCGCGCAGGTCCACGCCGGCCTGTGTTATCGAGGCGAGGAGGTACAGGGCCGCTCCCACCAGGGCGCCCTGGACGAAGCCGGCGCTGGCGCCGGCCAGCAGAGCGTTCCCCCAGGAGCGCGCCTTCATTTGGCTCACCGCGCGGGAGCCGGCCCACAGCCCCAGCAGGACGACCATCAGCCAGACGCCCGGCCAGTGCGCCGGCACGTAGAACCAGCTCTGCAGGAGCCGGCCCATCAACATATGCACGCCGATCAGTATTAGGAAAATCGTCACGATGGCGGCGATCAATCCCGTCCGAATCCCAGTGCGCAAACCCATGGAACCCCTCGTCACACAGACTTCTGGCGAATCCGCCGGCTAGACCTTTTCCTCGGCCAGCACCTCGCCCAGGATGCCGGTCGGCCGGAAGATGAGCACCAGCACCAGCACAGCGAAGGCCAGCACGTCCTTCAACTGGAAGGGTATATCCAGGACAGCCGGCGCCAGCGATTCCGCAATGCCCAGCACGATGCCGCCGAGCATGGCGCCGGGGATGTTGCCGATACCGCCCAGCACCGCGGCGGTGAAGGCCTTCAAGCCGGGGATAAAGCCCACATAATGATAGATGATGCCGTTGTGCAGGCCCCACATGACGCCGGCGGCGCCTGCCAGCACCCCGCTGATGGCGAAGGTGTTGGCGATGACCCGGTCCACATCCACGCCCATCAGCGCGGCCGCCTCCTTATTCTCTGCCACGGCGCGCATGGCGCGGCCCAGCCGGGTGCGCTGTACCAGCAGGTACAGGCCAATCATCAATACCACGGAGAAGGCAAAGGTGAGCACGCCGGTATACGTGATGCTGACGGGTTTGCCGGCGACATCCAGCACCCAACCGACGTTCCGCTCCAGTGCCGGCGGGTTGCTGTATGTGCGGCGCATGGAGCCGAACATCAACTGGGCGGCGTTCTGCAGGAAAATGGACGCGCCGATGGCGCTGATGAGCGGTACCAGGCGCGGGGCGCCGCGCAGAGGGCGGTAGGCGATGCGCTCCAGGGAAATACCCACCAGCATGGAAACGGTCATGCCGGCCAGGAAGGTGATAAGAATGGCCAGCACCGGCTGGCGGGCGGAGAAGCCGGAGGCGGCGAAGGCCTCCAGCACGAAGTAGCCGGCGAAGGCGCCGATCATCATCACCTCGCCGTGGGCGAAGTTGATCATGAACAGGATGCCGTACACCAGCGTGTAGCCCAGAGCGATGACGGCGTACACACTGCCGATGATCAGCCCGGAGATCGCCAGGCGCGCCCACGTTTCCGCGCCGTAGGCTTGCCTCGCCAGCACGCCGTAAAACCGATAGGCGAAAAAGGCCAGCACCAGCAGGCCGATTCCCAGGCGCAAAAGGAGCCCAAGGCTGACCTTGCGCTCCTTCACCCGGGCGGTTCTCCATTTGCTTGATTCTGCCGCAACATTCATGCGATTGCCCCCAACCAGTATGGAGCAGTTCTGCCTTACTGGGATAAGGGGACGGCCAGGCCCGCCGGCCTCGCCGTCCCCTCGGACATGCGGAAGGTTATTCCGCCACGACCCACTTGCCGTCCTTGACCACCATGAACTGGATGCTGGCCGCGGCACACTCACCCACCTCGGAGCAGGTGATGGTGCCGGTCAGGCCAGGGAAGTCCTTGGTGGCGCGCACCGCGTCCGCCAAGGCCTTGCGCGGGATGGCCAGGGAGCCGTCGGCCTGCACGACCGCGACCTTCTCCAGGGCCGCCAGGATGATGGCCATGGCGTCATGCCCGTGTGGGCTGAAGGGGCTGAGCTTGCCCTGCTCATCGCCGTAGCGCTCTTTGTAGCGGGCGCGGAATTTCTCGAAGGCCTCGGACTCGGGGATGGGCACATAGGTGGAGTAGGTGCCTTCCGCAGCCTTGCCGGCCAGCTTCAGGTAGTTCTCGCCGTAGGTGCCGTCGCAGCCGAAGAAGATGACGCCCTTCAGACCGGCGGGTTCCATCTGCGAGACCAGCACCGCGGCGTCGGTGTCATAACCGCCGAAGTAGATCAGCTCGGGGCCCAGAGCGGCCACAGCGGCCAGCGGGGCGCTGTAGTCGGTCTCGCCCGGGGTGATGGCCTGGGTGCCCAGTACTTCGCCGCCCAGCGCCTTGAAGGCCTCGGCCATGACGTTGGCCAGGCCCTGACCGTAGGCACCGCCGTCGTGCATGGTGACGACCTTGCGCACGCCGAGCTTCTCATAGATGTACTTGGCGGCGAACTCGCCCTGCATCTTGTCGGTGAAGGCCACGCGGTTGAAGACCTTCGAGCCCAGCTCGGTCAGGGTCGGGTTGGTGGCGGAGGGAGAGACCATGACGATGCCGGCCTTCTCGTAAATGGGGATAGAGGCCTCGGTCTCGCCGGAGAAAATGTGCCCGACGATGCCTACCATCTGCGGGTCAGAGGCGAACTTGTTGGCGACCGCCGCACCCTGTTCCGGGGAACCCTGGGTGTCCTGGGTTACGAACTCGACCTTGAAGCCCTTGATCTCGGGATGCTCCTCGAGGGCCAGCTCGGCGCCGCGCGAGATGTCGATGCCGAAGTTGGCATAGTCGCCGGTCAGTGGGCCGGCCAGGCCGATCTTGATGGTCTTGCCGGCGGGGATGATTGCGACGCCCCACTCGTCGGTGACCTGAGCCGCCGGTTGTGCGGGGGTGGCGGTCGGCTCTTCTTGCGCCGGAGCCGGCGTGGCCGTGGGAGCTGCTTCAGTAGCCGGCGCGGCCGTGGGTGCGGGGGTGGCCGCCGGCGCGCAGCTTGACAACAGCAGGCCGGCGATGACCAAAAGCGTGCCAAACAGCAACATCCTCCTCTTCATACGAAACCTCCTTGCGCTGTACGGGAATGAATGCTTGCGAACCGGCAGGGCCGGCTGGCAGCCTCTCTGGAATTGAAGCAAATAATGGGTAAATAAAAACCTCGCGCATCGAGCGCTGCCCTGTGAGCCATTCTGCCCCTCCCAGGCGCCCATCATTGGCACGCCCCATATGCACGAGGTCACTATGATCACTGCCATGTACAAAGATGTATTATACGATTTTCCACCATATTGTCAAAAGAATTCATTTTGGGAGGTGTTAAGAGGGGTATGCGCTGTCCGGTGCAACGGGGTGAGCGCCAGGCAGGCGGGGTTGTGCATCTGAAGGGCAATGTTCAGGTGGCAGTCATCTCACAAGTGACTGCCACCTGAACGAAGGTGCTATGAGCGCGAGGGGGAGCGGGCCTCTACTGCGCGGGGTACGCGGCGCCGCCGGCCTATCAGGGCCAGCAGAGCCACCAGCAGG
>JACIWP010000187.1 GCA_014360855.1 Anaerolineae bacterium | reverse complement strand
GGGCGGTGCATACCGCCGCGCCGCGTTTATGGCATGTGCATTTGGGAGACAGCAACCGCCTGCCGCCGGGGAAGGGGCACTTCGCCTTTGGGAGGATGCTGCGCGCTCTGGTGGAAGTGGGATACGATCGGTTTCTGTCGGCGGAACTGCTGGCGCGGCCGGACCCGGACACCGCCGGCATACAAACCGCGCTGGCCATGCGCCGGCTGATGCGCCGCTATGCCGGCGGGCAGAGAGGAGCGCCCTGAGATGGCCGAAAGAACGCTTGCCATGGTGCATACGCTGACGGGGGTGGTCTCCCTGTTCGATGGGCTGGCCCAGGAGCTTCTTCCAGATGTGCGCCGTTTCCACATTGTGGACGAGGGAATGCTGAAGGTGGTGCTGGCGGAGGGGGGACCCACGCCGGCGCTCAACCGCCGCCTATGCGAGCATGCTGTGTGGGCGGAGAGCGCCGGCGCGGATGTCATCCTGGTGACCTGCAATTCCATTTCCCCGTGTGTGGATGTGGCACAGCAGGTAGTGCGCGTGCCCGTGGTGAAGATTGACCAGGCCATGGCAGATCGGGCGCTGGAACTGGGCCGGCGCATTGGCGTGGTGGCGACGGCTCCGACGGCGCTGAAGCCGGTCAGCGATCTGGTGCGCAGCCGGGCGCGGGCAAAGGGCATAGGCGAGGTACAAGTGGAGCCGATGCTGTGCGAGGGGGCCTATGCGGCGCTCTTCACCGGCGACCTGGAGACCCATGATCGGTTGGTGCAGGAATGTCTGGAGCTGTTGATGGCCCGCAATGAGGTGGTCTTGCTGGCCCAGGCGTCCATGGCGCGGGCGCTGGAGGGGATGCCGGCGGAGCGCCGGCGTGTTCCAGTGCTGACCAGTCCGCGCCTGGGCATGGAGTACGTGCGGCAGGTGCTGGAGTCGCTGGGTTAATCGCCGCCGGCAGGATGCGTGACGGTCTCGCTGGCACGGGCGCCCGATTCGCTGGGAATGGGACGCCCGTGCCGCGCCAGGAAGGTCTGGCGCGACATCCATATCTCCGTGCGCTGGAGATCCAGGAGCCGGCGGCCCCGCAGGCTGGCCGGGTTGAACGCCCACATCAGCCACCAGGTGTAAAGATTCTCCCAGAACTCGCCGAATTTCCCCAATGGATTATGACAAGGGAAGAATTCAAATCCCAGCCGGCGCAGGAGTTGGGCGCTCCCATCCTGGCCGTCGGGGGACAGGAGCACGGTGACGCCCCCGATGGCCTGGACATCGCGGCAGGCCGGGTTGGAGGTGAGCCATTCGGCCAGCCGGCGCAGGGAGCGGCGCAGGCGGCGTTCGGTCTGCAAGGCCCAGGCCAAGTCCGGGCCGGCCGGGTCTATGGGCGGGATGTGCTCGTTCCACAGGTGGAGTAAGAGGACCGGCGCGCCAGCGGGGATGGTGGTGCCGTCGGAAAGTTGCACCGGGTGGGGGGCCGGCGCGAACTGTACGCGAAAGATGCATTGGGGGTCATCGCAGTACTCGATGACGCCGCTGGCGCGGCGGATGAGATAGTCCAGGAATTTGATGAAGGCGCGCATCAGCGTTCAGGGTTCCCTGAAGGCCAAGCTGTATCATGCGTCCTGATGACAACACTAACCATGATGTGTACCATACCTTTCGTGGCGTCTGGCTCGCCGGGCTTCACTTTCTGCCCTGTGCTGACCATTCCGGGGCCTTCTGAAATGATGAAACGACCATCGGCGGCAACGCCAATCCGGTGATATAGTCGGCCTATGGCCGGGTTGGCAAGCCACAGCGCGATGATATCGCCATCCTTGCCACAGGTCAAGTCTGCTCATGAGTAAGTTGGAAGAGTCATCGGCAGCTTTATACGTTCCCGACAATGCCAACATTTTTGTGCCCTGAACTTGACAATCTTTGATGTCGCTATTAAGAAACATAAAGATGAGGTATTTCGAATGGACAACGCTTGCCCTCCGATGCGTCCTCCTGGGGAAGGCCGGCAGGTGTTGTCGCAATGGCATGAAAGGAGGATCCGGCCATGCACGTGCTGATCACTGGCGGAACGGGGCTAATCGGTCGAGCGCTCACCAGTGCCCTGCTGGCAGACGGTCATCAGGTGACCATCATCTCGCGCGCATCCCAGAGGCCGGCGGGTATACCGGAGCCGGTCGGCATTCTCTCGTGGGAGCAGACAAAGAAACAAGGTTGGGACGCGACACTGCACGGCGTGGATGTGGTGGTGAACCTGGCCGGCGAAAACCTTGCCGGCGCCGGCCTGCTGCCAGAACGCTGGACGCCTCAGAAGAAGGAGCGCATTTTGCGCAGCCGCGTCGAGGTCGGGGAACTGCTGACCCAAGCGATTACCTCTAGCTCTTATAAACCTTCGGTGTTTGTGCAGGCCTCCGCCTCCGGCTACTATGGACCGCGGGGTGACGAAGAGATTACGGAGGAGCATGCGCCCGGAAGCGATTTCTTGGCCGGCGTGGCCAAGGCCTGGGAGGCCTCAACGGCCGGCGTCGAGAGCCAGGGGGTGCGCCGCGTCATCATTCGCACCGGGGTGGTGCTCAGCACGCGGGGAGGGGCGTTGCCTCGGCTGGCACTGACCGTGAGGCTCGGATTGGGAGGGCGGATTGGTTCGGGCCGGCAGTGGGTGCCCTGGATTCATATTGAAGATGAAGTGCGGGCAATCCAATTCCTGATGGAGCAACCGCAGGCCCAGGGTCCATATAATCTGTGCGCGCCACAACCCCTGCGCAATGTCGAACTGATGCGCGCCCTGGGAGAGGTTCTGCACCGGCCCATTTGGCTGCCCATCCCGGCGTTCGCCATGAAGCTTCTGCTCGGGGAGATGTCCGCCGTCCTGCTGGATGGCCAGCGCATGATGCCCTCGCGCTTGCTGGAGGCCGGCTTCGTCTTCCAGCATCCGGAGATCCATACGGCCTTGCGGGACCTGTTCTCTCGCGGCACGTAGAGTTCGAGCATCAGTGTGTGGCAAAATGCCGGTCCACTCCTGGCGCCGGGAGTCAAATCATAACAGCGTATATGCGTCCTACATGGGAGGAGTTGTATGATTCCGAATCAATGGTATGTGGTGCTGGATTCCACTGAGGTGAAGGGGCGCCCCATAGGGGTCACACGTCTGGGTGAACGGCTGGTGTTCTGGCGGGACAGCGCCGGCAAGGTGCATTGTGCGCGTGATAAGTGCGCGCATCGGGGAGCAGCGTTGAGCAAGGGCAAGGTGCTGGGCGATCATATCCAGTGCCCGTTCCACGGCTTTGAATATGCGCCGGATGGGCGAGCGGTCGTCCTGCCGGCGTTGGGGCGGAATACGCCGGCGCCGGAGCGGTTCCACCTTGCCACTTATCCGACCTATGAGGCCCATGGGTTTATCTGGATATGGTGGGGAGAGAAGCCGCCGGCGGACCTCAAACCGCCGCGCTTCTTCGATGATCTCGATGACTCGTTCACCTATGGACAGGTTCGCGACCCATGGAACGCCCATTATTCCCGGGTGATTGAGAACCAATTAGACCCCATTCATCTGCCGTTCGTCCATCATAACACCATTGGGCGCGGCGGAAGGACGATCGTGGACGGGCCTGTCATCCGATGGGTGGATGAGGACATGTTCCGGGTCTATGTGTCCAGCCGGGTGGATGATGGTATCCCCCCACGCCGGCCGGAAGAGGTGGAGATCCGGGATGGCCAGGTCTACCTGGAGTTCATTTTCCCGAATCTCTGGCAGAACCACATCTCGGAAGACGTGCGGGTTGTGGCGGCCTTCGTCCCCGTGGATGAGGAACATACCATCCTCTACCTGCGCTTCTATCAGCGGTTTATCCGGATCCCGGTGCTGCGCGATCTGGTCAACTGGCTGGCGATGCCGTTCAACCGCTTGGTGGCGCATCAGGACCGGCGGGTGGTGGAAACGCAGGTGCCGAAGCCCAGTGCACTGCAAATGGGGGAACAGTTGGTGCAAGGGGATCGGCCGGTGGTGGAATATCGCCGCCGGCGCCACGAATTGCTCCAGCAGGGAGGGCTGCGATGACAGCTCCCTCCACGGCCGGCCGCACAACCCGGGTGACCCTTTCTACCCCAGTGATATTGATCCTGGGGTTTGTGTTCATTGACCTGTTGGGCTACAGCCTGATCCCGCCCCTCCTACCGTACTACGTCACCGCGTTCGGGGCATCCTACGCGACCGTGGGCTTGCTGAGCACCGCGAACGCGCTCGCCCAGTTTGTCGCCACGCCGTTCATCGGCAGGCTTTCGGACCGCTACGGCCGGCGGCCGCTGTTGATCTTCTGCATCGCCGGCACCTTTATCAGCTTCCTGCTGTTGGCATTCGCACGCTCCGTGCCCATGCTGTTATTGAGCAGGGTCACCGATGGGTTGTTCGGAGGCAATATCGCCCTGGCAAGGGCATACATTACCGATGCCACGGACGAGAAGAACCGAGCGCGCGGGCTGGGATTGATCGGCGCGGCGTTCGGATTGGGGTTCATCATTGGGCCGGCGATGGGAGGGTTTTTAAGCCGGTGGGGCTACGCTCTGCCGGCATTCGTTGCCGCCGGCCTCTCCCTGTTGAACCTGATAGCAGTCATCCTCTGGCTGCCGGAATCCCTTTCCGAGGCCCGACGGGCGGAAATGCGGGAAAGGGAACGGCCCGCCATTACCCTGGGAGCGATGCTCCAGGCACTGCGCCGGCCGTGCGCCGGCCCCCTGCTCCATGTGCAGTTATTCTATGCCCTGGCCTTCACCCTCTTCCAATCCAATTTCGCGCTGTTCGCACTGGCAAAACTGCGCTTCAATGCCCAGACTACCAGCTATGTCCTGACATATGTGGGGATATTGGTGGTGTTGGTGCAGGGTGCGGCCATCGGCTTTATCGTGACGCGCGTCCGCGAGCGCCGGCTGATCTTCATCGGAAGCGCGGTGCTAGGCGTAGCGCTCATCCTGTGGGCGTTCTCGTCAAGCCTGGTCTGGCTACTGTTGGTATTGGCACCGTTGGCGCTGGCCTCGGGGGTGCTAAATACCATCGTCACCAGCCAGCTTACGAAAGTGGTGGCGCGCAATGAGACAGGCGGAATTTTGGGCCTGGGCGCTTCCTTTCAATCGCTCGCTCAGATCATTGCCCCCGGGTTGGGAGGACTGCTCATCCAGGGGGTAGGGCCATGGTCTGTCGGCGTCTTGGCCGGCATCCTGATGCTCTGGACCGCCACTTTCGTGTATCGCCATATACTCCGTCAGCCAGAGGGCATGGACCGGGGCGTGACCTGCACTGCGCCGGCGGCATGATGCGCCTGCTTCGCCGATGCGTTCCCGTGACCCCGTCTAGCGAGACCCCAGGATGAGGATACCGAAAATGATAAGCGCCGCGCCCACCCAATGCGCCGGCGAGATGGCCTCGTGAAACAGCCAGGAGGCGGCCACCACCTGAATGCCGATGATAGCCAATCCCTGAATCAGCGGGAAGGCCACATGCAGGGGCAAGTAGCGCAGTAAGAAGGTGAAGATCAGGACAGCGATAAAGCCGGAGAGGTTGCCTACCACCTGCCACAGCAGGAATTCCCGCCAACTGCGCCCCTGGGATGAGAGTTTAAAGGACGAATTCGCGATCACATTGAAGAGGACGTTGCCGACAGTCAGGATGACCGGCATGACCAGCGCCGGCGAGACCAGCCGACCGCCGGAAGCGAACGGCAGACGATGCATGGTGGCCCTCCCTGTTACAGAATGCCCCAACAACCACTTGCCATGATAACACCGATGATCCCCTGGCATTGTCATAGCTCGATCAGAAGGGCCGGCCCCAGTTGGCTCCATACGGCCCAGACGCCGAATCCCACCAGTACCAATCCTGACAGCCGGTTGATCCACGACAAGAGCGCCGGCGTCAGGCGAAAACGCGCCAAGCTTATCATGCTGGAGAGGATCAGCCACCAGGAGATGGAGCCGCAGAAGACGCCGGCGACCAGGCTGGCCGCGGCGCGGTAACTGCCCGCGGCGGAGGGAAGTCCCAGGCCAGCGAACATGGCGGTGAACGCCAGGATGGTGATGGGGTTGGTCAGGGTCAGGAAGAGCGCGGAGCCGTAGGCGCCGGCCAGGCCGCGCGCAGGGGCCTTCGCCTCGCCGGCGCTGGGCCTTGTGAACAGGGTGCGGATGCCCAGGTAGCAGAGGAACGCCCCACCCAGGACACGCAGCCAGGGGCTGATGGATAGCAGGAGCGAGGAAACGAAAACCAGCCCGAAGCCGGCGACACTCCCATAAAAGGCGTCGGCTGTGGCGGCACCCAGTCCTGTCAAAAATCCCTCCCAAAATCCCCCGACAAAGGTGCGCCGGATGCACAGCATACCAATGGGTCCCACC
>JACIWP010000186.1 GCA_014360855.1 Anaerolineae bacterium | reverse complement strand
TCGGCAGGGAGGCACAGGGTTCCCATCCGCCGGCACTGCTGGACCTCCCTATTGCCTGGCGCAACGGCTTCCGCATCACCGGCATCTTGCATCCCATCTTCATGTATGCCCAGTTCTACCAGACGTCTCATCATCTGCCCCTGCTGGGAGGCAATACCTCTCGCAACCCGGAGCACAAGTTCCAGTATTTCACCGAGGTGCCGGTGCTGAACAGCCTGATCTCCCTGGAAAGCGGGCATGCCCTGCCGGCGGAGGTCGTCGCCGGCGACCGGGAGATAGCTCCCGAGGTGCTTCGCTTCCTCAACATCCGCTATATCATGCTCCACAAGCCGACCGCCGGCCCTGCTCTGGAGGAGTACGTGCGCCAGGTTCTCCCGGGGCAGGTCATCTATGAGGATGAAGCCTACCGCCTGTATCGCGTGGACGGCCTGTCCCCGCAGGATGCGGGGACGATTTCCCCGCGCCTTGCGATCGGCCGGCTGATGTTGGGGGAGGGGTGGAGCCAACCGAATGCCGGCGGGTCGGTCTGGATGGAAACTGCGCGGGCGCGCCTGCTGGCGCCGCTCCCGAATGCGGATATGACGTTGAGCCTGGAGCTCCGCGCTCCCACCGCTCAGCCGCTGACGGTCTGGGTGAACGACTGCCGGCTGGGGGAGAAAACAGTTGGGCCGGCGTGGCAGACCCTTACCCTGCCGGTGCCGGCATCCTGTGTCCGGCCGGGGGTCAATGATATCTGGCTCCAGGCCAAGGTACCTGTCCCAGTGGACGAGGGGCTGGCGCCGCCGGACGAGCGTGCCATCGGCCGCACCGGGGTCCTTTCGCCGGCCCATATCACGGTGCGCAGTGCCGGCAAGGAGGTGGGGGATTTCGGCCATATTTATGTGAACGGCAGAGACGTTTCCCCCAATCAGCGGGGCTACAATCTGGTCGTGCTGGATGCGGCCAGCGGCGCGCTCCGGAGTGCGGCCAGCTTTGATACCCATCTGGACCCTACCGCATCCGAGCGGCTGGTGCGCTTTCTCGAGGAAGTGCCGGCGGGAGCTGTCGTGGCGGTGGCGGCAATGGATGAGGCATCCATGAACCTGAGCGAGCCGGCCGCGCAGGCGCTGGCTTCCCTCGGCCTGGCCGGCAGTGTGCGCGGGCGCTTTCGCTGGAGCCATGCGGCGGTGGGGGTCAAGGGAGCACCGCCTGGCTCGGCGGCGGAGATGCTGTCGGAGACCTGGCCGGCGACCATCGCCATTGGGGGAGGCTTCACCCGCCCCCAGGCGTATCTCGAACTACGCGCCCTTGCGTGGCAGGCCCGGCCGTAACTGTGCCGCGTCCGCTCCGAGGCGGTTGGGGAAAATCGCCGGTTGGTGTATAATGCATTGTAGGGGATCATACAGAAGACAGGGCCGGCACGGCATACACTGACGGTATCTTACTGCTCGACCATGCCGGCGCCGCCGGCGGTCAGGAGGATGTGCTGGATGCCTGCCGCGACCCTGTTGGTGTACATTGCCAGCCATTGTCCCACTTCGCGCTATTCCCGGGAGCTGGCGATGGAGATGGCGGATGCGTTCCCGGAGCTGGATGTAACGGTGATTGATGTGGATGCGCCGGCGGCACTTCCGCCGAGGGAAGCAGAGGTCCTGTTTACCCCGGGGTATTTCCTCAACGGCCGGCTAGTGGCGTACGGGAATCCCCGCCGGGAGGAGCTGGAGCGGGTGGTGCGGCAGGCGCTGGCCGGCGAAGGATAAAGGAGCAGAGATATGTCGCGCCTGAAGTCGGCTGAGAAAATGCGCTATCTTCAGCAGATAGAGCTGTTCCGCGACCTGACCGGACGTGAACTGGAAGAGCTGGACCGCATCACCACGATGAGCGCGGTGCAAAAGGGCAAGATTTTTTACCGCCCGGACGAGATGGGGGAGGTGCTGTTCCTCCTGAAAAAGGGTCGCGTGCAGTTGTACCGCATCTCGCCGGAGGGGAAGAAGTTGGTCCTTGATGTCCTGGAGCCAGGGACGATTTTCGGGGAGATGTCGCTGGTCGGCCAGCGCATGTACAACACCTTTGCGGAAGCCTTGGATGACTGCCTGATTTGCGTGATGAGCCGGGCGGATGTGGAGCGGCTCATCATGGAGAAGCCCAAGGTGGCCCTGCGCCTGCTGGAAGTCACCGGCCGGCGCCTGCAGGAGGTGGAAGCGCGCCTGGAGGACATGGCCTTCAAAAGCGTGCCGGCGCGTCTGGCTTCCCTGCTGGTGCGCCTGGCACAGGAGGAGGGCAAGGTCATCCAGGGATATACCCACCAGGACCTGGCCGAGACGGTGGGGACATATCGCGAGACCGCCACGCAGGTGCTGAACAGCTTCAAGGAAAAAGGGCTGATTGACCTGGGGCGCAAACGCATCACCATTCTGGACCTGGAAGGACTGCGGTCGATCGCCAGCGCAGAAGCATGACCAACAAGGAGGGGAAGGATGGCAAAACCGCCGGCCGAACGCCTGCCGCCGGGGCAGTACCTGGAAGATGAGATGCCGGTACTGCACTACGGCCCGGTGCCCCGATTTGACCCCAAAACTTGGGATTTCCGCGTTTTTGGGCTGGTCGCCAATCCTCTGCAGTTGCGCTACGACGATATTCTCGCCATGCCGGCGAAGCGCATCGTCGCCGACGTGCACTGCGTCACCCATTGGAGCGTGCTCGACACCGTGTGGGAGGGGGTGCCGGCGCGCGATATCCTGGCCCTGGCCCAGCCCCTGCCCGAGGCACGGTTCGTCCTGGTACATGCGGAGCACGGCTATACCACCAACCTCCCGCTGGAGCGGCTGATGGATGACGATGTTCTGCTGGCATATCGCTATCGGGACGCGCCGCTGGCACCGGAGCATGGCTATCCGCTCCGCCTGGTGGTGCCTAAGCTGTATTTCTGGAAAAGCGCCAAGTGGGTGCGTGGGTTCGAGCTGATGGCACGGGACCGCAAAGGCTTCTGGGAATCCAGGGGATATCATAATGACGGGGACCCGTGGAAAGAAGAGCGATACGGTTGAGCTGAGCAGGGATGGATTTACGATCCAGGTGTTACGGGAGCGCCGGCGCAAGCGGACCGTGACCTTTGACCTGGACGCCGATCGCATGCTCCTGATCCTGCATGTGCCGGCGAGTATGCCGGATGCCGCGCTGGAAGATGTGATCCAGCAGGCGGTGGAGCAGGCCCAGGGGTATATTCGCCGGCGTATGCGCCGGCGCACACCCCAGAGCGATGCCGGCCTGTTACTGCGTGCCCAACAGCTTAACGAGCGATATTTCGACGGCAAATTGAGCTTCCAGTCGGTGTATTACGCCTCCAATCAGCGCAAGCGCTTTGGGAGCTGTTCGCCCACCGCCGGCGAGATACGCATCTCCGAGCGTCTGCGAAGAGCGCCGTATTGGGTGCTGGACTATGTCCTGCTCCATGAGCTGACCCATTTGGTGGAGCCCTCCCATAATGCCCGCTTCCGCGAGCTGATGAAGCGCTATCCGCTGGCAGAGCGTGCGCGCGGATTCCTGTTGGGTGTGGCCTGGGCGGCCGGCGTGGACATGGCGAGCATAGACGTAGAGGCAGACGCAGAAGACGCGGAAGGGATGGAAAGCAAGTGACAGCAAGCGACAGTCACCTCGCAGGTGACTGTCACTTGCTTCTTGCTTTGTCCAGCGCTTCCTCATCCTCGCGGTGGGTGCTTCTTTCTCATTATCCCTGTTTTCCCCATGAAGCGCCGCGTCGCACCCGCGGCGCATGGGGGAACTGGCGAGACCCCTTTCTCACGGCATCGCTCGAAACTTTCGCAATTCTGTCTCCCTATAGTATAATGAACTTCGCTGGAAGTATGGCTACAGCGATATGTGCCTGGGGAGGGCCAAATATGTTTAAGATGTATGGTGAGCTGGCGATTTACAGCGGGACGGCCAATCCTGAGCTGGCCGAGGAGATTGCCCAATACCTAGGGGTGCCGTTGGGGGGGCGGGATATCATCCAGTTCCCCAACGAGAACCTGTTCGTGCGGCTCCATTCCAGCGTGCGGGCGAAGGACGTGTTCGTCATCCAGCCCACCGGCAACAGTCCGGTGAACCAGAACATCATGGAACTGTTGATCATGATTGACACCCTGCGGCGGGATTCCGCCGGCCGCATTACCGCCGTCGTGCCCTATTTCGCCTACGGCCGCACCGACAAGAAGGACCAGCCGCGCGTGCCCATCACCGCCCGCTTGATGGCCAATCTCATCACTGTCGCCGGCGCCGACCGCTTCCTGACCGTGGACCTGCACGCCGGCCAGATCACCGGCTTCTTCGACATCCCCGGCGATGAGATCACCGCCTTTCACCTGCTGAGCGATTACTTCGTCGAGAAGAACCTGGAGGATGTCGTCATCGTGGCGCCGGACATCGGGGCCAGCCGGCGCGCCCGCAACTTCGCCGAAAAGCTGAATGCCCCGCTGGCGATTGTGGAGAAGCGGCGCTCGCTGGACGGCAAGAAGACCGCCATGCTGAACCTAATCGGCGAGGTGGCCGGCAGGAACGCCATCATCTTCGACGATGAAATTGACACCGCCGGCACGCTGACCCAGGCGGCCCATTTCCTGGTGGAGAAGGGCGCGCGCGATATCTACGCCTGCGCCACGCACGCCATCCTGTCGCCGCCGGCGACCGAGCGCCTGCGGGAGGCCCCGCTCAAGGAAATTGTCGTGACCAACACGGTGCGCATCCCGCCCGAGAAGCGCCTGCCCAACATGACCATCCTGTCCATCGCTCCGCTGTTGGGCGAGGTCATCCGGCGCATTCACCTCGGCATCTCGGTGGGCGCGCTGTTCAACGAATAATATCCGCGCCGGCGAGCCGGCCGGTAAATACATCTGAAATCGCGGCCATCCCCAGGATGACCGCATAGAGAGGAAGTGCTGTCCGTATGTTGAGGAGCCTGGTAAGCAAGATCATTGGCGATCCCAATGCCAAAGAGATCGAGCGTCTGAAGCCGATTGTCGCGCAGATCAATGCCCTGGAGCCCACGTACCAGCGCATGACCAACGAGGAACTGCGCGCGCAGACCGACATCCTGCGCGGTCGGCTGCAGCGCGGCGAAACCCTGGACGATATCCTGCCGGATGCCTTCGCGCTGGTGCGCGAGGCGGCCAAGCGTACCGTCGGCATGCGCCATTTCGATGTACAGTTGATGGGCGGCATCGTGCTCCATGAGGGCAAAATTGCCGAGATGAAGACCGGCGAAGGCAAGACCCTCGTGGCGACCCTGCCCATTTACCTCAACGCGCTGACCGGCAAGGGTGTGCACCTGGTGACGGTCAATGATTATCTGGCGCGGCGTGACGCGGTGTGGATGGGGCCCATCTATCATCTGCTGGGCCTGCGCGTGGGCTTGCTCCAGCAGAGCAACAAATCGTACCTGTACGAGCCGGGATATACCAAGAGCGAGTACAAGCACCTGCGGCCGGTGCCGCGCCGGCAGGCGTATGCCGCCGACATCACCTACGGCACGAACCATGAGTTCGGCTTTGACTATCTGCGCGACAACCTGGCCTACTCCCTGGAGGAACAGGTCCAGCGCCCCCTGTATTACGCCATCGTGGACGAGGTGGACAATGTTTTCATTGACGAGGCGCGCACCCCGCTCATCATCTCCGGCCCGTCAGAGGAGAGCGATGAGGAGTACAAGCTGTTCGCCCGCATCGCGCCCAAACTGCAGGCCGGCACCGATTATGTGGTGGATGAGAAGGCGCGCACGGTCTATCTCACCGAGGCCGGCCTGGCCCGGGTGGAGGAGATGGCCGGCATTGACAACATCTACGACCCGGTCAACCAGCGCTATGTGCACTATATGGAGCAGGCGCTGAAGGCGGCGGTGCTCTTCCGCGAGGGGCGCGACTACATTATCCAGCGCGGCAGTATCGTGCTGGTAGATGAATTCACCGGCCGGCTGATGCCCGATCGCCGGCTGAGCGACGGCCTGCACCAGGCGCTGGAGGCCAAGCACAACCTGAAAATCCATCCCCGCCTGGTCACCCAGGCGACCATCACCATTCAGAATTACTTCCGCATGTATCCCAAACTGGCCGGCATGACCGGAACGGCCGCCTCTGAGGCCGAGGAATTCCATAAGATATACAAACTCGAGGTGGTGGTCATCCCCACGCATAAGCCGGTTATCCGCATTGATGCGCCGGACGTGGTGTACCGCACGCGCCAGGCCAAACTGCGCGCCATCGTGCGGGAGATTGAGGAAGCGCACAAGCGCGGCCAGCCGGTGCTGGTGGGCACCACTTCGGTGGAGAAGTCGGAAGAGTTGAGCCGAATGCTCCAGGCGCGCGGCATCGAGCACGTGGTACTGAAC
>JACIWP010000185.1 GCA_014360855.1 Anaerolineae bacterium | reverse complement strand
CAGTCGTTCCCGCATGGCCTCGTGGATGGCCGGCAGTATCGAAATCATCATCTGTGCACGCCTCCTGGCATGGTTCGCTTCGTTTCCGCAAGCAATATGTACAGACAAACCAATAATATATCACGGATACCGTCGGGCAACAAATTCGCTCCTCGCCGGCCAACGGGAGGCACCGCGGCGCTGTCCCGCCAGACGCCGGCGCATGTACTTTCGGGTTTTTGTATCTTGCCCCGATTTGTGCTACACTATCATGTCTGAAACTTTCAGCGAGGGGAACGTATGCGGCGGATCACAGCGCTGGCGTTGGTGATGCTGATGGCGGTGATCGTGCTGGCCGGTTTCCTGGGAAGCGCCCATGCCGCGCCCCCCTATCAGGGGCTGGCGGTCATCACCTCGCCCCAAAGCCTGACCACGGTGCGCGGCGCAGTGGTCATCGAGGGCAGTGCCTCCCATCCCGACTTCTGGAAGTACGAGGTGCATTATGCGCCCGAGCCTAACCCCACCAACTGGGTGCTTATCGGGAGCGTGCACGAGACGCCGGTGGTCAACGGCCGGCTGGAGGTCTGGGACACCACGCAAGTGCCCGACGGTACCTACAGCTTGCGCCTGCGGGTGGCGCGGCGCGACGGCAACTACGACGAATACTACGTGCGGCAGTTGACCGTCGCCAACACGCGGCCGACCGAGACGCCGACGCCGGCGGAGACGCCCACCCCTACTATCACGCCGACGCCGATCCCGCCGACCCCGACCGTGGTGATCGAACAGCCGAAGCGCATCACGCCGCCGGCCAGCCCCAGCCCGGGCGCGACGGCCGCCGCATCGCAGGCCACGCCGACGCCGGCGGCGACGGCGACCTTCAACCCCGGGAAGCTCTGGGATTCCTTCTGCCTGGGCGCCAGAATCGCCCTCGCCGCGTTCGTCGTCCTAGGCGGGCTGGCGCTGGTGCGCTACATCCTGCGCGCCCTGGTGCGCGCCGCGACCCGCGGCCCGCGCCGCCGGCCCCGAGATGAGCGGGACGCATGATGCGCGCCGGCCTGCCGCAACCAGCATACAACACCGCCATGGGGCTAGTCGACGCGATTAGCCCCATGACGTTCGTAAGGTGAATTGCGGATGCCTGTCGAGTGGAAGATTATCGTGGGTTTGGGCAACCCGGGGGCGCGCTACGCGCGCAACCGGCATAATGTCGGTTTCCAATGCGTGGATGCCCTGGCCGGCGCGCACGGCCTGTCGTTTTCGATGGAGCCGCGCCTGCACGCCCAGATCGCCCAGGGCACCATCGCCGGCGTGCCGGCCCTGCTCGTCAAGCCCATGACCTACATGAACCTGAGTGGGAAGGCGGTGCAGGCGGTTCTGCATTATTACCGGCGCACGCCGGCGGACCTCCTGGTGGTGTACGACGACCTGGACCTGCCGTTGGGAAGGGTGCGTATGCGGCCGGCCGGCGGGAGCGGCGGCCATAAGGGCATGCAGTCCATCATTCAGGCTCTGGGTACGGAGGAGTTCGCCCGACTGCGCATCGGCATCGGCCGGCCGAGCGCCGGCGATCCCGCCGATTACGTCCTGCAGGATTTCACGACGGACGAGGCGATCGAGATTGCCCGGGCCATTGATCGGGCCCTGGAGGCCATCCAGCTCTGGTTACAGGGCGACCTGGATGCGGCCATGAATCACGTTAATCGCCCCGTGGAGGGTCAGCGGATAGAGAAAAGTTGAAGCTCAGCGGGTTACTGGAACTTCTGCGCGAGCGGCCGGCCTACCAGGCCCTGCTCGACGCCTTACAATCGGATATCCCGGGCTGGCGCGGACGGACGCGTCCCCTGCAGATTCTCAAGAGCGCTCGTCCGTACCTGGTTGCCGCCCTGGCACAGCATCTGCGGCGTCCCATCCTGGTGGTGACGGGCCGGCCCCAACGCGCCGTGCAGTTGCATATCCATCTGCGGCAGTGGCTGCCGGCCTCCGAGGTGCATCTCTTCAGCGCCGCCGACCCCCTGCCGTATGAGAAGGTTCCCTGGGGCGGAGAGACCATCTTCCAGCGCCTGAGCGCCCTCTCTGCCCTGGCGCCTTATTTTGCCAGCACGCCGGCCCAGGCCGGCGGTGAGGAACCTCCCATCGTCGTCACCTCGGCGCGCGCCCTGCTCAGCCTGACCATCCCCCGCCGCGAGTTCATCCTGGGCCTGCGCGTCCTGCGGCAGGGCCAGCAGGTCAACCTGGTCAAACTGCTGGAGAGCCTGGTCTCCATGGGCTATCAGCCGGCGCAGTTGGTGGAGGAGCCGGGCACTTTCAGCCGGCGCGGCGGTATCATTGACTTCTTCCCGCCCACCGAGCGGTGGCCGGTGCGCATGGAGCTGTTCGGCGACGAGATCGATTCCCTGCGTCAGTTCGACCCATCCACCCAGCGCTCCATGCAGTCCATTCCCGCGGTGACGCTGGTGCCGGCCAATGAGGCCCTGCCCAAATTCGGGCCGCAGGCCGCCGAACGGCTGGAACACCTCGCGCTGGAAACCTGCCAGGCGGTAGCCGCTGTGGACTTCCGCCGCGATATCGAGCGGCTGGCCGCCGGCGAGACCTTTAAGGGCATCGAATTTTATCTGCCCTACCTGTACTCCCAACCGGGGCGTCTGCTGGATTATCTGCCGGACGCCGGCCTGCTCATCGTCGAGGATATGGCCGAGCTGGACGAGGCCGCCCGGGAATTCATGAAGCAGGCCGAGGACAACCGCCAGACCGTTCAGCGCACCGGCGACCTGCCGCCCGACTTCGCCGCCACCCATTGGGATTGGGAGCAGGAGAAGGAACGCGTCGCGGCCCGGGCAGACCTGGACCTGGGCTACGGCCTGGAGGCAGAGGAGGAATCCCTGCCCCCGCTGGCCGAGCTGTTCGCGCCGGCGCCCCACTACGGCGGCCGGCTCAAGCAGATCGTGAGCGAGAGCGATGAGATGGCGCGCGCCGGCGAGCGCGTGGTCATCGTCAGCCGGCAGGCGCGCCGGCTGGCGGAGCTGTTCCTGGAGGCCGGCCGGCCCATCGCTGAGGTGGAGGAAATTACCCAGCCCCCCACCCCCGGTACCATCACCCTCCTGCGCGGGGTGCTGTCCGAGGGGTGGATGCTGGACCATGTCTGGCCGGCGGAATCGGACGCGCCCGCCGGCCCAGCCACGGTACTGCTGACCGATACCGAGCTGTTCGGCTGGTCCAAGCCGGAGAGCCGCCAGCGCCGGCGCGCCCGCGGCCTCTCCCCGGAAGCCTTCTTCTCCGACGTCTCCCCGGGCGACTATGTGGTGCACGTGGAGCACGGCATCGGCATTTACCGCGGCCTGGTGCGGATGACGGTGGACGGCATCGAGCGGGAATACCTGCAGGTGGATTATGCCGCCGGCGACCGCCTCTTTGTGCCTGTGCATCAGGCCGACCGCCTGGCGCGCTACGTCGGCCCGGGCGAGGGCGCTCCACCGCTCAGCCGGCTGGGCACCGGCGAATGGGAACAGACCAAAGCCCGTGCCCAGAAAGCAGTGCGGGACCTGGCGCGCGAACTGCTGGAGCTGTACGCCGCGCGCGCCACTGCCCAGGGACATGCCTTCCAGCCGGATACCCCCTGGCAGGCGGAGATGGAAGAGGCTTTCCCTTATACCGAGACGCCGGACCAGTTGATGGCCGTTGAGGAAGTGAAGGCTGACATGGAACGGCCCCTGCCCATGGACCGCCTCATCTGCGGCGATGTGGGCTACGGCAAGACCGAGGTCGCCCTGCGCTCCGCCTTCAAGGCGGTGATGGACGGCAAGCAGGTGGCGGTGCTGGTGCCGACCACCGTGTTGGCCCAACAGCATTACAAGCGCTTTCAGGAGCGGCTGGCGGCCTTCCCGGTCATTGTCGAGATGCTGTCGCGCTTTCGGTCCAGGCAGGAGCAGGAGCGCATCCTGCAGGAGCTGGCCGCCGGCAAAATCGACATCATCATCGGCACTCACCGCCTGCTCCAAAAAGATGTGAGATTCAAAGACCTGGGCCTGGTCATCATTGACGAGGAACAGCGCTTCGGCGTGGCCCATAAGGAGCGCCTCAAACAACTGCGCAAGGAAGTGGATGTGCTGACGCTCACTGCTACGCCCATCCCGCGCACCCTGCACATGTCGCTGGTCGGCCTGCGCGATATGAGCACCATTGACACGCCGCCCGAGGACCGTCTGCCCATCAAGACGATCCTGGCCCCGTACGACGATAACCTGGTGCGGCAGGCCATCCTGCGGGAGCTGGAGCGGGGCGGCCAGGTGTACTTCGTGCACAACCGCGTGCAGGGCATCGAGATCATCGCCCGCAAGCTCCAGAAGCTGGTGCCGGAGGCCACCTTCGCCATCGCCCATGGGCAGATGCCGGAGAAAGAGCTGGCCCAGGTGATGTGGGATTTTGCCAACGGGGAATATGATGTGCTGGTGTGCACCACCATCATCGAGAGCGGCATTGATATCCCCAACGTGAACACCATCATCATCAACCGGGCGGACACCTTCGGCCTGGCCCAGTTGTATCAACTGCGCGGGCGCGTGGGGCGCGGCGCCGTGCGCGCCTATGCCTACCTGCTGTACGACAAGCATCATCCGCTCAGCCCGGTGGCGCGCCGCCGGCTGGAAGCCATCGCCGAGGCGACCGAGCTGGGCGCCGGCTTTCGCATCGCCCTGGAGGACCTGGAGATTCGCGGCGCCGGCGAGATACTGGGCGCCCGCCAGCACGGCCACATCGCCGCCATCGGCCTGGACATGTATTCCCGGCTCCTCTCGCAGGCCATTCAGGAACTGCGTGAGGGCGGCGCCCCGGATGAGGAGGAGCCAAAGAAGAAGCCGGGCGCCGGCTGGCGCCGACCCCAGCTTCCCAAGACCATCGGTGCCGATCAACCGCTGGTGTTAATCGATCTGCCGCTGGTGGCATATATTCCAGAGAGTTATATCCCCGAGGAGCCCCTGCGCCTGCAGATGTACCGCCGGCTGGCGGAGCTGAGCACCCATGCGGAGATTGATGAACTGGCCGCGGAACTGCGGGACCGCTTCGGCCCTTTGCCGGTGGAGGTGGAAAACCTCTTCTTCCAGCTCCATGTGCGAGCCGATGCCCTGCAGTTAGGCATCGAGGCTATCGTTCGCGAGAACAACAGCCTGGTGATCCGCTGTATCGGCCTGGAGCTGATCGACCGGGATGCGCTCCAGCAGAAGTTGGGCAGTGCCGTCAAGGTGGCACGCCGGCATATCGCCATTCCACTGGACGAACAGGGCATCTGGCGCGAGGTGCTGACCAAGGTGCTGAGCGAACTGGCGGTGGCCGCCTGAGGAGCGGATGTCAGAGGTCGCGGCGCTGAAAGAGCCGCACGGCGGCGGCCAGGATGACCAGGACATACAGCAGGGTATAGACCACCATGGCAGAGCTGGGCGCGCTGCCGGCGCCAAAGGGGGACATGCCGAACTCCCGCAGGAAAGCCGGCTGCATGAGATAGGCGGCGCGCTTCCACATCGCCTCCGCCGGCATCAGCAGGCTGACGACGATGCCCACCCGCACCGCTGAGGTATTCTGGAATGTGGCGCCGAACTCCTCCATCCAGCCGGCGGCGAAGGCGAGGCCGTAGAGCATCAGCACCACCACGCCGTTCGCCAGCGCCGCCAGGTAGGTGCTCCCCAGCAGGGACAGGGTCATCACCACCGTGCCGCATAAGATCATCAGCGCCGTCCCCTGCACGATGTTGGGCGGGATGTGCCGGGCGATGAGCCAGGTGATGAGCGTCAGGCCGGCGCAGAGGAAGATAATGAAAAGGCTCAGCATCGCCAGCAGGCCCAGCCATTTCCCCACCACAATCTCCCACCGGCGCAAGGGTTTGGTTGCGATGGTGTGAATGGTGCCGGAGGCTATCTCGCCGGAGAGAGTGTCCACGGAGATGATGACGGCCAGCATGACGCCCAGGAAGTTCACGGCATAGAGACCCATCAGCGCGAAGCCGTTGGCCGCGCTGATGACCTGGGTGGCGAGTGCGCCGGCGTAGCGTGACACGTCCTGATACATATAACGATAGCCCAGGGCGAACACTCCCAGGAACAGCAGGCCCAGCAGTGCCCCGATCCACACCAGCCGGCGCTGACGCGCCTCGTGAAAGGTCATCTCTGCAATCAGCCAGACTTTCATTGCGCGCCTTCCACAATCTGGACGAAGAGGTCTTCCAGCGGCCGGCGGCACGGCGTGAGGGCATACAGCCGCACGCCGTTCTCCACCAGCCAGGCGGCGATAGCCGGCAGTGCTTCCTCCTCCGCCGTCTCCAGGAGCACCTGCTCGCCCCCTTCCTGCCGCACGACGCGCCCCCAGCGCGCCAGGCCGGCGATCAGCTCCGGTGTCAATGCCCGAGCGCGTATCTCCACCTGCAGGGTCCCGCCGGCCAGTTCCTCCAACGTACCGACGCGTACCAGCTCCCCCTGGCGGATAATGCCCACGCGGTCACAGACCGCCTCCACC
>JACIWP010000184.1 GCA_014360855.1 Anaerolineae bacterium | reverse complement strand
GCCATAAGACGTTCAGCCGGAAGGAGAAGGCCACGGCTGGCAGGGAGAGCGGGCGGTCATGCAGGCGCATGCCGCGCCACCAGCACACCAGCAGAGTGACCAGGGCCGCCGGCCCGCCCGTCACGCCGGTGGTGAGGGCGCCCCAATTGGCCGCCCAATCCTTCAGCCATGCCCATGAGCGGAGAGGGACATCCCGGTACACATGAAAGCGGGTGAGGAGCAGGGCGCTCAGCAGGAGAATGCCGAGCAAGGCCCAGCGCTGGCCGGCCAGCGGCAGGCGCGAGCGCGCCAGCACCCAGGTGACCAGGAAGGCGCCGGCCATGATGCCGGCGGTGCCGGCCCAGGCGCAGAGCACGCTGTGCGGCGCCGCGCCGGCGGTGATGGGCACGAACAGCGCCGCTAGCAGGGCGCTCTCCATGGCCCACAAACTGGCCAGCAGAAGCGCGCGCCGCACGTACGGCGCATCCGGAAGCTCCATCCCAAGCGGCATCCGCAGTAGTTGTCTCACGGCACAGCCTCCTGGGCCGGCTCTGCCCGGGACAGCGGCTGGCGCAGGCCGGCGGCCATGACCGCCGCGTCATCCGCCGCATCGCGCAACTGCGGCAGATGATAGGTCAGCACGCCGTCCAGTTCCGGCGGAGGGGTCTCCTCCAGGGAGATGAGCACCATATGCCGGCCGGCCGCCCGCAGGCGCTGGAGCGACTCGGTGATCTCTTCGGTGACGATGCCGGTCACCACCACCATGGTGCTTCCCCAGGGAAGCTCCGCGCCGGCGCTGATCAGGAGGTCCTCAAAGGGCACGCTGGCGATGGACGTCACTGCCGCCAACATCTCGAGCACCCGCACCAACTGCGCCGGCGCCCGGCCAGGCGGCACCCGGATGGGCTGATCCGACTCGGGCAGACAGCCGTTGGCCACCAGTCCCACCGCATAGCGCCGCTCAGCGGCATAGTGCGCCACCGATGCGGCTACCATGATGGTCTTCTCCAGCAGGACCGGGTCATAGCCCTGCCAGTACCGGCGGAAGTTGGCGACGTTGAGGCAGATCGCCAGGTTGAACGAAGTGGTTGGCTCGTAGACGCGCACCTGGAGGGACTGCCGGCGGGCGGTAGCCTTCCAGTGAATGCGGCGGAAATCATCATGGGGCTGGTAATCGCGCACGCCCATGGTGCGGGAGGGGTCCTCGAACAGCCGCCGGCGCACCGCCAGCTCCCCCAGCGGGTCCTTGGCCGGCAGTCCCAGCTCCTCCAGCGGCACTACCCGTGGGTAGACGATGAGCCAATCCGTATGCGCCAGCCGCCGGCGGTCCTCGAACAGGCCGAAGATGTCGCCGGCGCGCAGGGTCACCGGGCCGTAGGCGTAATAGCCGCGCTGGGCGCAGTGCAGGGTATAGACGCGCTCGGCCTGCTCGTACCAGCGCAGGGAGTATATGGCGGAGAGCATGCCTGTCTGCGGCTTATGGCTGGGCTGGACCTGGGCATCGAGGACCGGAAGCTGGGTGGGGATCTCGTCCTCGACCTTCAGCCAGGGCACCGGCAGGAGTTTGCGGTTGGTGATGCGGATGGTGAGGGGGATATTTTCGCCGGCGAATGCCCGCCGCTCGCCGAACATGCGCTCGTAGACCACCCCCTGCAGGGCCAGCCGGTTCCACGCCCAGGCCGCCGGCAGGATGACCAGCAGGAGCGCGGCGATGGTGAGCAGGGCCGGCCGGCGGGTGAGGAGGCCAATGAGGATGAGCACCAGCGCCAAGACGACCCAGGCCTCGGTGTACTGGGTGGTCTTGGCGCGGTCAATAACCACCCGACGTCCAAATCCAAGGGGGCTTTCCATGCCTGTTCCGCCGGCTATCCTTCCACCGGCACCGGGACTGCATCCACGATTTCCTGGAGCACCTCGGCCGGCGTACGCCCGCGCAGGCGCACCCGCTGGCTGATGATGATGCGGTGGGTCAGAACATGAGGGACCAGGGTCTTCACGTCGTCGGGGATGACGAAATGCCGGCCGCGCAGAGCCGCCAGCGCCTGCGCCGTATGGAAGAGGGCCAGCGTGCCGCGCGGGCTGACGCCCAGCGATACCGCCTCGTGCTCCCGGGTGGCGCGCACCACCCGCACCATATATTCCCGCACCGAATCCTCCACGTGCACCTGGCGCACCGCTGTCTGCGCCTCCAGCACCTGCCCCGCCGTGGCCACCGGCGTCAACTGCTCCAGCGGGTCCTCCCGCTCGAAGCGCCGCAGGATGGCGTTCTCCTCCTGTTCGTCGGGGTAGCCCAGCGCGATGCGCATCAGGAAGCGGTCCACCTGGGCCTCCGGAAGCGGGAAGGTGCCTTCCAGTTCAATGGGGTTTTGGGTCGCCAGTACCATGAAAGGTCGTGGCAGGGTATAGGTCTGGCCGTCAATGGTGACCTGGCGCTCCTGCATGGCCTCCAACAGGGCGCTCTGGGTGCGCGGGGTGGCGCGGTTGATCTCGTCCGCCAGGACGATCTGGGCGAATACCGGGCCGGCGCGAAACTCAAAGCTTTGCGTCCGCTGGTTGAAGAACGAAATACCCGTTACATCCGAGGGCAGAAGGTCCGGGGTGAACTGAATGCGGCTGAACTGACAGTCCAGCGAACGCGCCAGCGCCTTGGCCAGCGTGGTCTTGCCGATGCCCGGCACATCCTCGATGAGCAGGTGCCCCTCGCACAGCAGGGCGATCAGGGCCAGCTCAACGACCTCTTCCTTCCCGACGATGACGCGTCCGACGTTCTCTTTGACCTGTTCCGCCAGGGATTGAACCTCTTTGATTTCCATGAAGTGTTACGCCTGTTCGCAAGAGATGGACATCTTAAGGACAGTATAGCCTGCCGGCGGGAATTGTCAAAGCTTTCTGTCCCTGAGGCGGTGAGAGGTCATCCCCACAGCACCCTCTCGGTTGGATGCATGTGTCAGTGTGCCTCCAGCACGCACCATTCCAGCGTGGTCTCCGCCGCCGGCAGGGCATCAATGCCGGCCCCTTCCAGCAGGACCGATTGGGGTGTCGGGCGCGCAAGTCCTTTCCAGGATGCCGCCACCTGCACCGTCCAGCCGGCCTCCCGGAACTGCCGGAGCGCCGGCTCCCGATAGGCCATCTGCGTCAGCCCAAGCTCCTGGATGAGTGCCCCGTTCGCCGCGTCCTCTTCCGGGAAAAAGAAAGTCAGCGCCACCAGGGTGCCGGAGACAACCCGCCGGAGCTCCCGCAGGAGCTCTCCTGGCTCCCGGATGTTCAGGAGGCCCTGGTAGGTGGTCATGGTATGGACTGCGCCGTGGCGGAAAGGAGTGCGGCGGGCATCCAAGGCGAGGAGGCTGATGCGGTCCTCCAGACCGAGGAAGGAGAAGCGCCGGCGGTCGCGGCGTAGGACGCGCGGGCTGAAGTCGGTGGCGACAATGGGGCGGTTCAGCCGGCGCGCCATGTGCTCCACGAAGTGCCCCATGCCCGAGGCCAGGTCCACCACCGGCGCGGTATCTGCGGCAAGGAGCTGGAGGGCAAACTCGATCTGGCGCTCGGAACATTCCAGGTACTCCCTGGTGTACAGGCCGGCCCTGGCCGTATCGGCGGCCTCCCGGGCCTTGGCGAACTCGCCCCGCTCATCGAGGATCATGGAGCGGAAGAACTGGTCCGCCGGCGCAAGCTCTTTCAGCGGGGTTTCCAGCAGTTGGCGCTCGAGATCCGGATGCTCGCGCAGGTAGGTGGAAAGCCGGCTTTCCACCTCCTCCCATAGATCCTGGCGCGGCAGGTCCGGCGTCAGGAACACCCCGATGCCCTCCTGCACAGGGTACCTGGTGCCGCAATCCGAGCACTCCGCCGTGCCGCTTACAAAGGTATTCCCCTGGCGTTCCGAGACTTCCCATACCAGCCCGCCGTGACATGTCGGGCAGACCAGCATTTCGATCAGGTAATCGTGCATGTCCCCTACCCCTTTCTGTGCGTAGAAAGACGCCGAGAGCGATCAGGAACTATCGCCGGCCAGAGCTTACCGGATATACGGGGTGCTGTCAATACCGCGAGATGACTTGTCGCGCCCCGCCGGCTGTGCTACAATTTTATTCGGGAGGAAATCTTGCTCGCCCATGAAAGGATTCAGGATCCAGGGGATGTCTTTGGAAAAGAGATCAGCCGCTGTGTCGCCTCAAAATACAACCGTCGGCTGTCGGATGGTCGAGTAAGGGGATATGGACAGGTGTTCCTAGGGTAAAAATGGGAAAAGCCAGGGTACCCTGGCTTTCCCACGCTGGCCCTGCACGGGCCATCCAACTCCAGTTGTCTGGATTACTTACATTATACCCGACTGCCATGACAAAGTCAAGGCTTTTTGAAAAGAGATTTATTTCACAATCTTTCGTCAAATGCGCAAGGATGGCATCGCTGACAATTCTCATCCTCGCTGGCTTTGCAGTCCTTACTCTGCTGGTGCCGGCCTTCCTGGCGGCGCGCAAGCTCATCCGCCGGCCGGCGCCCGACCGGCCGGCCGACCCCACCGCGCTGGGCCTGCCCCACGAGGAGGTGAGCTTCCAGACCGAGGACGGCCTGACCCTGCGCGGCTGGTTCATCCCCGCGCCGGCGCCGGCACGTGGCACCATCATCTTCTGCCATGGCCACAGCGGGAGCATGGACGGGGACCTGGGCTACGTGCCGGCGTTCCACCAGCACGGCTACAACGTCCTGATGTTCGATTTCCGCGGCCACGGCCGCAGTGACGGAGCGCGCGTCTCCATGGGGTACCATGAGCGCAAAGATGTGCTCGCCGCCATCCGCTTCCTGGAAGGCCGGGGCATCCACGAAGTGGGCCTGTTGGGCTTCTCCATGGGCGGCGCGACCGCCATCGCCTCCGCGCCGTTGTCGCCGGCGGTCAAGGCCGTGGTGACCGACAGCGCCTTCGCCACGCTGGATACCACCGTCGCCGGTGGACTGCGCGCTCAGGGCATCCCGGAGCCGATCCCCCGCCTGGTGGGTAAGCTGGCGGTGAAGGTCGCCGACCTGTTTCTGGCCTGCCGGCTGGAAGATGCGTATCCCATCCGCTGGGTGGGCCAGGTAGCGCCGCGCGGCCTGTTCATCATCCACGGCGAGGACGATATCTATGTGCCGGCGTCGGATGCCCGCCGGCTGTACGAGCTGGCCGGCGAACCCAAAGAGTTCTGGCTCGTGCCGGGCGCCGGCCATCGGGAGATTGATCGGACTGCTCCAGAGGAATACCTGCCGAGGATCCTGGCCTTCTTCGACCGCTTTTTCCCAGATAAGGGAGGAGATGCCGCATGAAACCCAGGAATTGGCTTGTGCCGGCGCTGGCCCTGTGCCTGGCGGTCCTGCTGGCCGCCTGCATGACGGCGCCATCAGGAGAGGAGCTGGTGCTGGAAGGTCCGGTGGAGATGGGAATGAAGGTCGGCGAGCGCCTGCCCGGCACGCCGGTGGAACTGCTCTCCATCACCGACGGCACGGCCAGGGTCAGCATCGCCGGCGCCCTCGCCGAGAAGAAAGTGGGCGATTCCCTCGATTGGAGCGGTACTGTGCGTGAGGGCGTGGAGCTGAAGCTGGCACTGCGCATCATCTGGATAGGGGAGGATGAACTGCACACCGCCGGCACTGCCCGCCTCCGCGTCCGTAAGCCGGCTCCTGCCCCCCAGACCATTGTCAGCGAGCCGCCCATCCATTATGCCCTACCCATGACCGCCGCCGTGAAACGCTATCAGCCGGTGCCCGGCACCACTATCACCTATCTGGGCAAGGACCCCGACAAGGGCGCGGTGTTCGGCGGGGTCGCCGGCTATCCGTACCGCAAGGTTGCCGACTCCCTGACCTGGGAGGGGCAACTGCGCGAGGGGGTGCTGGCGCGCCACGAACTGCGCGTCATCTTGTTCACGGATGACCAGGCCCAGGTCGGCGGCATCGTGCATGTGTACATTACCCCAGAATGACCTGCCCATGACGGAACGTCAGCCCCCCGCCGCGGTTCTGCGCCCCAAGGATTACTTTTTCATCAACTGCTACTGGTTCGGGCTGACCTTCCTCTGGAACGGACTGCACACCATTATTCTGCCGGCAGTGCTCCTGGAGTTCGTGCCGGAGCACCGCAAGGCGACCGCCCTCGGCATGATGACCTTCGCCGGCCTGATCCTGGCCATGCTGATTCAGCCGCTCAGCGGGGCGCTCTCGGATGCTACGACCACCCCATGGGGCCGGCGCCGGCCCTGGATCGCAGTCGGCGCCGCCGGCGCGCTCCTCAGCCTGCTCGCCATCAGCCTCAGCGGGAGCTTTCTCTTCCTGACCATCAGCTACGTGCTTTTGCAGTGCACCTCCAACCTGGCCCACGGCCCTCTGCAGGGGCTGATCCCCGACCTGGTGCCGCCGGCCCGACACGGAACTGCTTCCGGGGCGAAAAACATCCTGGACCTGGCCGGCTTCATCGCTGGCGGCATGACCGCTGGCTATTTCGTGGACCGCGGCCAAAGCCGGCTGGCTCTCGCCGTCATTGCCGGCGTCCTGCTCACCATGCTGATCTGCACCTTGCTCGGGGTGCGGGAGCC
>JACIWP010000183.1 GCA_014360855.1 Anaerolineae bacterium | reverse complement strand
CGCCCCCGCTCATCGCGGGCGGGCGAAGCTGGCTGAGGCGGCCGGCGAGGATGCGGAGGCAGCGCGGCATTGGGTAGCTCTGCTCACGCTGGCCCCAGACGACCCGGAGACGCTCTGTCATCTGGCATGGCTCTCGCTGGCACGTGCGGAAGGATATGACCCGGACGTCCTGACACGCGCCGCGTCGTCCAGCGCTCCCTGCGCCCAGGCCGCCGGCGAAGTGCTCCGGATATTCGCACACTCAGCATCGGACGCGCACGCCTTCGCGCAGGCCGGCATTCTCCTTTTCCAGCAGGGGGAGCATGGGTTCGCCCTGCGCATGCTGGAGCGGGCGGTCGCCCTGGAGCCGGCCTATGCGGAGGCGCATGCGTACCGCGGTGCAGTGCTGGCGGAGCTGGGCCGGCCGGCGAGCGAAGCCTTCCAGCATGCCCTCGAGCTGGACCCCGAATGTGTGCTGGCGCATTACTTTCTCGGCCGCTATCATCTGCGTTTCGGGCTGAGCGGGCCGGCGCGCCAGGAGTTTCAGACCGTCCTGCGTCTGGACCCCGACAATCCGGCGGTGCATGTGGACATCGCACTGACCTATGCCGCGGAGGGGGATTACGCCGGCGCGCAGGCGGAGCTGGAGGAGGCGCGCCGGCTGGCCCCCGATGATCCGGCCCTCGCGCTGGCAGTGGCCCGTTTTTACGTGGAGCGGGCATATCAGTTGCGGGAAAAGGGCATCCCGATTGCCCGGGAGGCCGTTCAGCTCAGCGGCGGTTCCGCGGAGGCGCTGGACCTGCTGGGCTGGGCCTATTACCTGGCCGGCGAGCTTCGGCCGGCGGTGGATATGCTGTCCCTAGCGGTGGAGCGTGATCCGCGGTATGCCGGCGCCTGGGCGCATCTGGGAGCAGCGCGCCTGGCCGGCGGGGACACGGAGGGCGGCACCGAGGCCCTCCAGCGGGCAGTGGACCTGGCACCGGGGAGCGCAGTGGCACGCTGGGCAAGGTCGCTGTTAGGGGAATAAGCGGCCGTCAGGGCCAGGTAATCTTGGTCAGCAGGATGGCGTCCCCCAGCGGATTGCCGTGCTCATCGAACGCCGGCAGTCTCTGCATCGTCTCCAGCTGATACAGCCCCATAATGAGGAAGTACTCGCCGGCCGGCGTATCCAGCTCAATGGGCAGGCGGTAGGCATCAATGACCACCTCCCCCTTGTCCCAGATGGAGGTAGGATAGGAACCGCCGCGCGGCTGGCTGTCCGCCTGCGAGACGATGTTCCCGGCGCTGTCCACCAGATGGACGAAGGTGGTGTAATTGATGGGCATCTCTCGGAGCGCCTGCCACTCCAGGGTCAAGAGGATGGACTGCCCCTCCTTGCGGAACTCATATCCCCAGAGCTGAATAACATCCCCAAAGCGCACCTGGAGCGGATGGGGCATGATGCGGGGGGTGCTCTCGATGGTGGTCTTCACCCCGACAAAGCCCAGGCGGGCATCGCCGAGCCGTTCCATGGAAGGGTACAGGTACAGGCCGGCGAAAAGCTGATACGGGCCGGGCGGGAGGTCCGCCGGCACGGTGAAGTGATGGGTGTCCGCCAGCCGCTCGCCGGGCTTCCACAAGCGGGTGGGGTAATAATCCCCGCCGGGCAGATGGTCACTGCCGGCCACGCGGTTGCCGGCCTGGTCCAGGAGCTGGACAAAACTGCTGTAGTTGGTGTTCATGCGCCCCAGCGGTTCCCAGTAGAGGGTTACTGTCAGGTCCTGCCCCGGGACGACGCTGTAGGGCGAGTGGTCATATCCCACCAGGCGTATCACATCGCCGATGGTCACATCCGCCGGCCGCTGAGGCGGGCTTTCCGCCGCATACCCCGTGACCTGCACGAGGCCACTGCCGGCGGGCGTCAGGCGGTATTTCACCTCGATGCCGGGCATGGGTTTGATGAGGTAGACCGGCCGGCCGCTGGCCAGTGCCTGGTCCACCACCTGTCCGATGTCCTCCCACCCAGGATCGTTCATCACCACCTGCGGGAAGAGGCCGATGAGGTCCGGGCGCTGGCCCTCGATGTACTGGAAATACCACAGGGGCATGATTTCGTCGCGGTCATTGCTGATGAGCACAGCGCCGGCCGGCAGGGGCTGGGCCAGGATGCGCTTCCAGAAGAGCCAGGCCTGCCAGTCCGTATGGCGGTCAACGTGGGGAAGCGTTTGGAAGAAGAGGTACACGGGCAGGGCAAAGGTCACTGCCAGCACCACCAGGCCGGCGAAATGGTGGGAGCCCACGCTGAAGCGTCCGAAGTGCAGGAGACCGTTGCGCGCCGAGCGGGTTCGCAGGCGCACCATCAAGTCGCCGGCCTGCCGGCAGAGCCAGGCCGTGCCGAGGCCCATCCAAATCGCCCAGATCTGATACACGGGGATGAAAAAGACGGCGATGTCGCCGATGCCGTAGATGAGGTTGAAGCCCAGCAGAGGGAGGAAAGCGCCGGCGGTGAGGGCGAACAGGAGCCAGCGCCGCTCCCAAATCAACCAGGCGAAGCCCAGCAGGCCGAGGATAATGCCCACCGGGGTGAACTGCTGATTCAACAGGCCGATGGCCATTTCCAGCCGCGCCGGCGTGAGCAGTCGCAGGCGCACGGCACCCTCGAACGAGCGCCCCAGCACATAGTTGAGGAAGCCGGCCAGGGATGGGTCATACAGCCGCAGTGGTTCTCCTGGGCGCAGGGGGATTTCCAGGTACGGCGTGGCCGGCGCTCGAATGGGCACGTACAGATAGACCAGCAAGGGGAGCAGGGCCGGCGCCAGGAGCCAGGCCAGATGCTTCCACTCCAGCCGCTTCTCCCGACTGCCGGCCTCCGCCAGCCAGATGGTCAGGACGATGGCCGGCAGCCACAGGATGATGGTGCGGTGATGGGCCAGCCCAAGGCCGAAGAACAGCGCTGTGGGGATCAGGCCCTTCCAGCCGCGGTCTCCCTGGAGCCAACCCAGGAGCGTGTAGAGCAGGCCGGCGATGAGCAGGGCGTTGAGCGCATATACCTCGGTGATCACCGCCTGGCTCCAAAAAGCAGGGGAGAAGGCCAGGAGCAGGGCGGCGAGGAGGGCGATGCCGCGGTGCAGGCCGGGGTGGCGCAGGAAGCCGGCGATGCGAATGACGCGCAGGGCCACCAGGTACATGACCGCCACAGCCGCGGCGGCGAACACTGCCGACAGCAGGTTCATCTTGTAGGCCGGCGTGCCGAAAGGATAGAGCCGGCTCCACAGCCAGCCCAGGATGAGATACAGGGGATAGCCGGTAGGGTGAGCGATGGCCGCCAGAGGGGCGGCGAACTGGAATTCGCCGGCATCTGCCATCAGCACCGAGGGAGCCAGGGTGGCAGAATACACGCAAAGGCTCAGCAGTCCGGATGCGGCGGCAATGATGTGATCGCTGAAGCGGCGAATCCATTCTCCCATAGGCGGCTTTCCTGCCGGAATGACCCTCCTTCGCGGCCGTAATGCGCTCAAGCGGTGACATTATAACATAATCTGGTCAGATGCCAAACGAACGGGGAAAGGGGACGCCGGCCTACGTCGCCTGGCAGTCCAAATTGGGGCTGGAAAAGCTTGCGCCGGCAGGCCTCGCAGATGTCACTGGGGCCTCAGCCGCCGGGATGTGTCCGGCCCAATCAGCCCAGCACCTGTTGGAGCGTGCGGACCACGTCGGAGATGTCGAAGGGCTTCGCCAGGGCGGCGGCGAACCCCCATTCCTGATAGCGGCAGAAGGCTGGGTCATCCTGCAGGCCGCTGGTGACGATCAACCGCGCATCGGGATCTCGCTGAAGGATTTGCCGGGCGGTCTGCTTGCCGTCCATGCCGGCACCGGCGATGGCCAGGTCCACGATGACGGCGTGGAACGGCTGGCCGGCGGCGCGCGCCTTCTCGAAGCGGGCGAGGGCCTCCTCGCCAGTGCGAGCGCACTCGGCGTAATAGCCCAGATAGTTCAGGGCCAGACTCAGGGAGATGCAGAGCGCCTCATCGTCATCCAGGACCAGGATGCGGTGCTGATGTCCTGCCGCTGGACGCTCCATGATAGGAGTGGTGGTGGACGGGGCGGGCTCGACCGCCGGCAGGTAGATGTGGAATGTGCTCCCCTGGTTGGGGACAGATTCCACGGTCAAATGCCCACCGTGACGCTGGACCACGCTGTGCGCCACGGACAGCCCCAGCCCGGTGCCGTTGAGCCGGGTGGTGAAGTAGGGGTCAAAGATGTGCGGTAGGTCATCGGGCCGAATGCCCGGGCCGTAATCGCGGATGGTGATGTGGACGTAGGGGCCGGCCGGCAGTGGCAGTGCGCTGTTCTCCGGCAGAAAGAGATTTTCCGCAGCGATGTCCACCACACCCTGCTGGGACATGGCCTGCACCGCGTTGAGGACCAGGTTGTTGAACGCCTGGTTCATCTGGGTGACATCCATGGAGATGGGCCACAGGTCCGGTGGGAGGGAGAGCCGGCAGGTGACCGATGTGCCGCTGGTTGCCAGCTCCGCGGCGACGGTAATGACGTCGGCGATGCTCCCGGGCCGGCGCTCCGGCTCGCGGCCGCTGGAGAAGAGAAGCAGTTGTTCCGTGAGCGATTGGGCCAGCTTGATGGCCTGCCGCACGCGCCGGATGGCCTCGCGGGCCTCCGCCGGCTGGTCCAGGCACAGCTCCGCCAGGGAGACATTGGTCAGGATGGAGGAAAGATAATTGCGGAAGTCGTGGGCGATGCCGCTGGCGACCTTGGCCAGCGAGCCCAGGCGCAGGGCGCGCTGGCGCTCCTCTTCCATTTTGCGCTGTTCGGTGATATCGCGGAAGACCACGACGGCGCCGAGGGCGCGGCCGGCGTCATCGCGGATGGGGGCGGTGGTCTCCAGTATCACATGCTCCCGACCGTCCTTGCCGACCAGCAAACACTCGTAGCGCTCCAGCGGCTTCGACCGGCCGTCGGCCAGCACGGCCAGCGTCCCAGGCGGCAGGACCTCCCGGCGTATCGGATCCAGGGTCTGCATCACCTGGTCCATGGGGAGTCCGAGCGCCTCCTCCTGGCGCCAGCCGGTCAGCTCCTCGGCGATGGGATTCATCAACAGCACTCTGCCGTCCACGTCGGAGGTAATGACGCCCTCGCCGATGGAGCGCAGGGTGACGCGCAGGCGCTCTTTTTCTGCGGCCAGCGCCATCTCGGCCTCTTTGCGGGCGGTGATGTCCTGGACATAGACGACCACATAGGGGACGCCGGCCAGATGGATCAGGCGCGTACCCACTTCCGTCGGGAAGAACGAGCCGTCTTTACGTCTGGCCTTCGCCTCCACCATGGCCCAGCCGTTTTGAAGCTCTCGCTCAATGAGGGCGGGGAAGGTTTGGGCGATCTCGGGCGGTACCAGGTCGGCGGCATTCTTCCCGCACAACTCCTCTTTGGTATAGCCCAGCATTTCGGCGGCGCGGTCGTTGCATTCGACGATGGTGCCGTCGAGCAGTTCGAGGAAGACGCCGGCCGGCGCCGCCTCAAAGAGGGCGCGGTATCTGGCCTCGCTTTCCTCGAGCTGCCGGCGGGCGCGCGCACGCGCCTCCCATAGGGCAGTGCTTTCCAGCGCCACCACCAGCCCGAGGAACACCAGGATCCCCCGCAGGATATACTCGTGGGGACGGAGGGAAAGCAGTGACTGCCAGAGGGTCTGCGAGGTATAGCGCGCGTCAAGGACAGCATCCGCGAGCCAGATCAGGATGACGCAGGCCAGGCTGAGCAAGATCACCTGGACATAGGTGCGGTACTGTGGTTTCATGGTATCAATCTACCAGAGAAGATAAAGTCACCGATCCGCACCTCTCGCGGGTAACCTCATCCCACCCATGCGAGCTAATTGTAAGCCGATAGAGAGAAAATGACAAGTTGGCGAAAGAGCAACCAGGTAATTTACGAAGCTGTCAACGTGCCGATATAAAGGCCAGAAGATACCTCCCTGACAGCAGAGGGATGCCCCGTTAGCGGTACCGCAGGAGTTCGGGGCCGCCGGCATCCAGGCCGGCGCTCACCTGCAAAGCCCCACGCGGGCAGGCGAATATACATTCCATGCAAAAAATGCACTCCGTCGAAAGCACCCGCCGGCGCCGGCGCACGTACTCGAACACCCGGATATCCATCGGGCAGGCGCGCAGGCAGGCGCCGCACTCGTCGCACCGGTCGGGATCGCCGGCGATCTTCAACACGCTCGCGCGCGCCGGCAGTTTCTGTAGCGTGGGGATGGGGCATAGATATTTGCAGAAGGCGCGGTTGTCCCGCAGAATGACGGCCAGGGCTACGCCGGCAATATAATACAGGGCGTTGCCTGCCAACAGCCAGTGGAGTTCATCCACCCCCTGCTCGGCCGGCCGATATCCGCGCGCAAACCAAAGCCACAGCACCAGCCCCAGGCTGAGCGCGAAATGCAGGTAGCGCAGGAATCCCCACGGCGCCGGCAGTCTCCCGGGCAACCGCCGGCGGAAAGGGAGCACATCCAGGATCATGGCCGTCCAGCAGGACCATCCGCACCATCCCCGCTGAAAGATCAACGGCCGGACGATCTTGGCCACGAGGTAATGGATGACGGAG
>JACIWP010000182.1 GCA_014360855.1 Anaerolineae bacterium | reverse complement strand
GCACGCCGGCCGCGCGCGCGGCGCGCGACGCCGATCGGTTGAGCTGAAGCATGCTCTGTACCGCCGCCTCCACATGTTCCGGTTGGGCGGCGCCTCCCTTGGCGGCGGTGGTGATAAGGCCGGTGCCCAAGGGCTTGGTCAGGAAGAGCTGATCGCCGGCCCGTGCGCCGGCCTTGGTCATTAGTTCGGCGATGGCCACGATGCCGGTCACGGCCAGCCCGTACTTCGGCTCATCGTCGTCAATGGTGTGGCCGCCGGCGATGGCCGCGCCGGCCTCCCGCACTTTCTCCGCCCCGCCGCGCAGTATCTCGGCCAGCACAGCGCGATCCAACCATTGGGGGAAGGCGGTGATGTTCAGCGCGAACAGCACCTCGCCGCCCATGGCGTAGACATCGCTCATGGAGTTGGCGGCCGCGATCGCACCATATATATACGGGTCGTCCACCACCGGCGCGAAGAAGTCCAGCGTCTGCACCAGGGCGCGCTGATCATCCAGCCGATATACCGCCGCGTCGTCGGGCAAGCCCAACCCCACGAGCAGGTCGGGGAAATCGGCCGGCCGGAAGAGGCCCTTTAACGGCTCAACGAGGCGTGCCAGGTCACCCGGACCTGTCTTGCCCGCTCAGCCGGCACAGCTCGCCAGCTCGGTCAGGCGCACCGGCCGGCCGTTGCGGTTGCGGATCGTGTACGATGAAACGTCCATATTGCCCCCCATATCCCGTCCAATTATATCTGCCGGATATCGGCAAATGCTACCTTATGGGTGCGCAGAACTTCCTCCACGCGGGCATGGTCCTCCCACAGAAAGCGCAGGCAGACCCCACAGTCCGAGCTGACCTGGCGCGGCACCGGGATCAGCTTGACCGGCAGGCCGGCGGCCTTGAGCACCCGCTCCGCCTGGATGGCGCGCTGGGTGGAGTCGAAGAGCACCACGCCGTACTGTGCTGACATTGACATGGGTATCCTGCCTGGCGGTTACGGCGAGATAACCTTGCCGGCGGAAAGCAGTGTCTCGCCGATGGAATACATGTTGGACACTGCGCCGACCTTGAGCGCCTCGGTCAGGCCGAAGAAGTTCAGGCAGGTGCCGCAGGAATATATTTCCACCCCTCGCTCCTCCAAGGCGCGCAGGTCATCCAGCACCGGCGATCCCTCGGTGGTCAGCTTCACGCCGCTGTTCAGGAAAATGAAAACCTCCGGCACATCCTCCATCTCGGTGAGGGTGTGGAAGAAGCCGCGGATAAGGATTTCCCCCAGCTCGTCGTCCCCGTGCCCCATGCGGTTCGATTTTACCAGCAGGACGGTGGGGCCGGCGGGCGCAGAGACTGCCGGCGCAGGGGCTTCCTGCGGCTGTTCCGCGGCGGCCGGCGCGGTCAAATGCAAATACACCGCATTATCCTGGCGTTCCTGCGCCACCTGCCAGCCGGCTTTCTGGGCCATGCGCGTCACGTTGACCACCGCCGTCTCGCTGTCCACGATGACGGTGATGCGCCCGGCACCCTCCTGCATGGCCTTGCGCGTCAGGATGACCGGCTGAGGGCATGCCAACCCACGAGCGTCAACGGTCTTCGTCATCATATACACTCCTTTCCCGGTTCGCAACCTGGAATATCAAGGCCTGGGCGCGCTGGGCCAGCGCCTCCACGGCGTCCAGCGCCCGGTCGATGTCCTGCGGCGTGGTGAAATAGCCGGGGCTGAAGCGAATGGTGCCCTGGGGGAATGTGCCGATGGTGCGGTGGGCCGCCGGCGCACAGTGCAGGCCCACCCGACACAGGATGCCGAACTCTTCATCCAGGGCCAGCGCCGCCTCCGAGGGGGACATGCCGGCGATGTTGAATGAGACCACGGCGACCTGCTGTGCCGGGTCGCCGGTGCCATATACCTGCACGCCGGCGATGGCGCGCAGGCCGTCGAGCAGTCGGCGCGTCAGCGCCATCTCGTGGGCGCGCACCCTTTGGATGCCCTCCCCCCGCAGGAATTCCAGGCCGGCTTTCAAGCCGGCGATGCCGGCCGCGTTCAGCGTGCCGCTCTCGAAGCGGTCAGGCAGAAATTCGGGCTGATGCTCCTCTTCGGAGCGGCTTCCCGTTCCCCCGCGCATCAGCGGCTCGATGGCATCATCCGGCACCCTTTCTCCCAGGATGAACCCGCCAGTGCCCTGCGGTCCCAGCAGTCCCTTATGGCCGGTGAAGCACAAGATGTCAATGTTGTCCGCCGGCATATGGATCGGATAAACGCCGGCGGTCTGCGCCGCGTCCACCACCAGCCAGATGCCGTGCTCCCGGGCGATCTGACCCACCTCCCGCACCGGGGCCAGCGTCCCCACCACGTTGGAGGCATGGTTGAGCACGATCAGGCGCGTGTTGGGGCGCAGGGCGTGTTCGAAATGGCGCGGCTGAAACACCCCGGCCGGCGATGCCGGCACCACCGTCAGCTCCACCCCCTGGCGTTCCAGGGCGCGCAGGGGCCGCATGACGGAATTGTGCTCCATACTGCCGGTGACCACATGGTCGCCGGGCCGCAGGAGCCCGCGCAAGATCGTGTTCAGGGCTTCGGTGACATTCTTGCAGAAGACGACGCGCAGGGGGTCCTCGGCGCCGAACATCTCCGCCAGCAGGGCGCGGGTATCGTACACCAGCTCGGCGGCGGCGGTGGAAAGGCGGTGGCCGGCGCGGCCGGGGTTGGCGCCGATATGGGTGATGAAGTCTGTGACGGCCTGGGCAACGCCGGCCGGCTTGGGCCAGGAGGTGGCCGCGTTATCGAGATAGATGATGTTGGGTACTTGCTGGTTCATGGGTCCTCCTCGCCGGCGATTATAGCACCGTCCAGCCGCCGCCGCAAATCCATGCAATTTGATTATGCTTTTATTCCAAAATTTTATAATACAGCGTGGGTGCCGGTACATCATGAACAAATTTTAACCCTATTTTTATCTATTTTCATGCTTTGTATAGCTATGACACGTATAATATAAAAGGGATTCTATCGCCGGGGCCAATTGACGCTGGTGGCATTCTCCTGTATAGTACGGCAAGCTCGATATCACGCACCGAGGGAATGGGGTCCATGAAAGTACGAGCGATCGACCGCTGGTTTGGCCGGCTCGGGATTTGGGTGACCCTGGCCCTGATCATCCTGGGGCTGAGCTGGTTGTCCATCCATGCGCAACCTCCGGAGAATACCGCCTCCTCTCCGCTGATGTACGACGCCGAGGGCGCCGGCATTGTGAGCGGCGCCGGCGTCCCCTACACCAAGGATCGCGTCAAATATCCCGGCATCTATGTCATGCACGACGGCGCACACCTGGATCCGGCGCAGTACCCCGGCATCTTCGTCGGCGGCAACGGCCTGTTCGAATGGAACCAGATTGAGCCTGAGGAAGGCTATTATAACTGGCAGATCGTGGACCAGTGGATCGCGCATGAGGCCGCCCTGGGGAAGCGGGCGAGCCTAGCCTTTCATTTTATGGAGGGCGGAGGGAGCACCGTCCCCGATTGGGTGTTCAGCAAGGCCGGCGCCGGCAAATTCACCTGCACCTGGACCATCCCGAAATACTGGGACCCCATTTTCCTCGCCAAGCTGGAACAATTTATCAAGGCGATCGCCGAGCGCTATGACAATGACCCGCGCGTGGAGTGGATTCAAATCGGCACCGGCATCTACGGCGAGAACCAGCCCTCTATTGACGCCGATGACGCCTGTGTGAAAGCCGCCATGCAGGCCGATCTCCCCGGTGTGGACCCGGGCGGCCTGTGGGTCGGGGTGGTCAAAAACATCACCCGTTTTTACGCCGAGGCGTTCAAGAACAAGCCGGTAATGCTCCAGTTCGCGCCGACCTTCGTTCATCCCTGCGAGCGGAAGTGGACCACCTCCTATGCCGCCAGCCTGGGCATCGGCGCCAAGCACAACGGCCTGCGCTGGGACGATGACCCCGCCATCATTCCGCCGCCGCACCCGCTGGCCGGCTGTGGCTTTTACGACCCCTTCCTCGACTACGGCGCCTCCGTGCCGACCGGCTGGGAAGCGGTGCGCAACCCTTATATGACCGACGAGACCAAGGAATACTGGGGCTTCCTGAACGGGCTGGACAAGCACCCCGATTACATCAATGTGGCGCGTGACCTCATCACCACCACCGCCGACCCGGACTTTCTGCGCTTCGTCAACCGGCATCTGGGCGTCACGCTCAAGAACACCCCCAGCGTCTGGATCGCCCTGCGCGAGACGGAGCAGAGCTGGATGCCGCAGTGGGGGGATTATCAGTTCTGGCTGTACCGCCGGGATGATATCCCCGGCGGGAAGACCGTCCCCCTCTGGAACGTGGGCACGCACAAATACGGCCGCTATACCCGCCGTACCGACCAGGCCACCGGCAATCCCTACATGTTCTTCAACGTGGACGACGGCTATATGTACGGCGGCCAGCAGGCCATCACCTTGACGGTGATTTACTATGACAAGGGGAATGACCGCTGGTTCCTGGATTATGATGCGGTAGGTGGGACAGGCCGGCGCGAGGTCCGCAAGACCAATACCCAGACCTGGAAAAAGGCCGTCTTCGTCATAGATGATGCCTCTTTCGCCAACCGGCTGGCCGGCGGCAGTGACTTCCGCATCGACTGCGCCGGCGACGGCGACGAGATCATCCACTTCGTCCAGGTGGAAAAGCGCGGCGGAGTGTCCGATCCGACCCCCACGCCGAACCCTTTCGCCACGCCCACGCCGACCTGGAGACCGCCCACCCTGCCGCCTTCACCGACGCCCACGCGCACACCGACGCGCACCCTGACGCCCACCCCCGGGCCGGGCTTCTATGTAACCTCCCTCCAGGAAGGGCGCTCCGGCTACACGGGCGCGCGCGATACGTTTATCAACGGCTGGGCGCCGGACAGCAATTACGGCTCCTACACGCGCCTTTTTGTGCGCTCCGGGGATTGGATGGCCTCGCTCTTGTATTTTGACCTGCGCGGCTGGCTGCCGGCCAACGCACAGGTCCAGCAGGCCACCCTGCGCCTGTATGTCCAAAGCGCATCGAACTCCAATTCCCTGGAAGCGCGTGTCTTCCAGATGCGCCGGCCGTGGGACGAGGAGGTCGCGAACTGGAAGCTGGCGCGCGCCGGCGACGCCTGGGGCATCGAGGGAGCCAACGATATCAACCTGGACCGCTATCCCGTGCCCTCCGATACCCGCACCTTCCAGGCGTTGGGCGCCTGGTATCAGTTCGATGTCACCGAGATGGTTCGTCAATGGGTGAGTGACCCGGCCAGCAATTACGGCTTGGTTGTGCGGGGCGGCGGGGGCGCCGGCGTGGAATATCATATCCCGTCGCGCGAGTACTACGACAGCTCTTTGCGGCCCAATCTGGTCATCAGCTATACCATCGCGCTCCAGCCAAGCCCGACGGCCACGTTCACGCGCATGCCCAGCCCTACACCGACGCTGTCGCCTACGCCAACGCCCACCTGGACTGCCACGCCAACCGGCCGGCCGTCGCCGACGCCCACCCCGCTCCCTCCTCAGCAATATACCGTGGTGCTCCAGCAGGGGAGCGCCGGCTATGCCGGCACCGCCGATACATTCATCCATGCCTGGTATCCGGACTTGAATTACAACTCTTTGGACGGCATGTACGTGCGTTCCGGCGAGCACGAGTGCGGGCTGATCCGCTTCGAACTGCCGCCCAGCATCCCCCGGGACGCAGAAGTCGTCCGCGCGCGCCTGGAGCTGTATGTGGACGGGCGCACCAACGGCTCGGCGATGGAACTGCGCGCCTATGCGCTCCTGCGCCCATGGAACGTCTCGCAGGCGACCTGGTATCTGGCGCGCGCCGGCGATCCCTGGGCGCAGCCAGGAGCCAGCAAGCCGGATGTGGACCGCGCCGGCGCCCCTGTGGACACTATCCTGGTGCCCTATGAGAAATCCTGGGTCTCCCTGGACCTCACCCCGCTGGTGGCGCAGTGGCTGCGCGCCCCTTCCCAGAACTGGGGCGTTGTCCTGCGCGGCTATGGTGAGGCCGGCGTGGAATACCGCTTTATCTCCAGCGACAATTTCTGGTATTCGGACCTGCGGCCGAAGCTGACCATTACGTACCGCCTGCCGGCGCCGACACCGCTCCCCACGCACACGTTCACGCCGGCGGCTTCGCCCACTCGCACGCCGACCTTTACGCCGTCGCCGACCCCGACCATCACCTTCACGCCTACCCGCACTCCCACACCGACCCGCACGCCAACGCTGACCCCGACCCCATTTGTGGGCACCCGCACCGTGCGCCTGCAGTACGGTGCGGAAGGGTATCTCGGCTCGCGCGATACCTTTATCCACGGCTGGTACCCGAAGAGCAACTACGGCTTGCTCCAGCGCCTGGTGGTGCGCTCCGGCGGCTGGGCCAAGGGGCTTCTGTACTTTGACCTGCCGGCCATGCCCTCGAACGCCGAGGTGCGCTTCGCCACCCTTTCCCTCTATGTCTCGGGCCGCTCGAACGCCTATCCCATCACGCTGAACGTCTATCCTGTCTCGCGCGTCTGGGACTACCTGGACGCCACGTGGGAGGTGGCTCAGGGAAACACGTCCTGGGGCCTGCCCGGTGCCGGCATGGCCGGCGTGGACTATCTGCAACAACCGATGGCCACGGCCAATGTGG
>JACIWP010000181.1 GCA_014360855.1 Anaerolineae bacterium | reverse complement strand
CATGGAGGGACTGCCGGCCCACGTCCAGCCCCTCGGCGGACATCCCATGTGCGGAAAGGAGCAGGCCGGCATTGAGGCGGCCCAGCCCGATCTGTTCGCCGGCCGGCCCTTCATCCTCTCTCCCCTGCCCCGCACCTCTGCGCGAGCGCTGGAGCAGGGGAAGGCACTGGTCCGGGCGGTGGGTGCGGTGCCGGTGGTGCTGGACGCCGCCGACCACGACCGTATGGTGGCGTGGGTCAGCCATCTGCCGCACACGGTCGCGCTCTCGTTGATGGGAGCGGCCATGGCCGGCGCTCAGCAGGACCCCGACCTTTGGTCACTGGCCGCCAGCGGCTTCCGCGATACCACGCGCCTGGCCGCCAGCGACCCCGACATGATGCTGGACATCTTCCTCACCAATCAGGAGAACATTCTGCATGCTATGAACGTATTCCGAGAGCAGTTCGACAAGCTGTATGCCCTCATCGAGGCCGGCGGCGAAGCCCCTCTGCGCGAGTGTATCGAGGCGGCCAGCCGCCGCCGGCGGGAGCTGAACCTATGAACGTCATCGTCACATCCTCCCGGTATCCGCTAAAAGGCCGCCTCCGCGTGCCGGGCGACAAATCCATCTCGCACCGTGCCCTGCTGTTGGGCGCGCTGGCGGACGGCCCGTCGGAGGTCGCCGGCGCACTGCTGGAAGGGGACTGCTCCGCCACCATGGAATGCATGCGGGCGCTGGGAGTGGATATTCAGGTGCACGACTTCGATCCCCGGCACGGCATGGGCCGGCTGACGATCCATGGGCAGGGACTGCGCGGCCTGGGCGCGCCGGCCGGGCCGCTGGACTGCCTGCGCTCCGGCACCACCATGCGCCTGCTGTGCGGCATCCTGGCCGGCCAGCCCTTCGATTCGGTGCTCACCGGCGACCCTCAGCTCCTGAAACGCCCCATGCGGCGCGTGGCAGAACCCCTGCGCCTGATGGGAGCAGTCATCCGCGATACGGACGGCCGGGCGCCGTTATATATCACGGGCCGGCCCCTGCACGGCATTACATATACCCTGCCGGTAGCCTCCGCCCAGGTGAAGTCGGCCCTCTTGCTGGCCGGCCTGTACGCCGATGGGGAGACCCATTTGCACAACCCAGCCCCTTCGCGCGATCATACGGAGCGCATGCTGCGCGCTATGGGCGCCGACATTTATGAGGATGGACTGCGCGTGCGCATCCGGCTGGCGCATCATCTGTCGCCCCTGCACATCGAGGTGCCGGGGGATTTGTCCTCCGCCGCCTTTCTCATCGTCGCCGGCGTCCTGGTGCCGGGGTCGGATATCGTCATCGAGAACGTGGGGCTGAACCCCACGCGCACGGGCCTGCTGGACGCGCTGTGGGCGATGGGTGCCCAGATCGAGGTGCTGGACCAGCGCACGGCCGGCGGCGAGCCGGTCGGTGACCTGCAGGTGCGGGCCAGCGAACTGCGGGGGACGCTGGTCGCCGGCGAATTGATCCCGCGCGCCATTGACGAACTGCCGATATTGGCTGTCGCGGCCACACAGGCCCACGGCCAGACTATCATTCGCGAGGCGGCGGAACTGCGGGTCAAGGAGACGGACCGCATCGCGGCGATGACGGAGCAACTGCGCCGGCTGGGGGCACGGGTGGAAGAACTGCCCGACGGTATGGTCATTGAAGGGCCGACGCCCCTGCGCGGTGCCGTGGTGGACAGCGGCGGGGACCACCGCGTGGCGATGTGCATGATGATCGCCGGCCTGGTCGCCGGCGGCGAAACGGTCGTGCAGGATGCCGGCTGTGCCGCCGATTCGTACCCGGGCTTCATGGAATCCCTCGTCGCGCTGGGCGCTGATATCCGGGCAACAGGAGGCTGAACAGGATGAGCGACATAGACGCAAGCACCCGGTTAACGGGCATTATCGGCTGGCCGGTGGAACACTCCCTGTCCCCGGTCATGCACAACGCCGCCTTCGCGGCGCTGGGGCTGAACTGGCGCTACGCGGCCTTTCCAGTCCCGCCGCAGTACCTGGGCGACGCTGTGCGCGGCCTGCGGGCGCTGGGGCTGGCCGGCGCCAACATCACCATCCCGCACAAAGAGGCGGTCATCCCCTTCCTGGATGTCCTCTCGCCGGCGGCCAAGGCGGTGGGCGCCGTCAACACCATCTGCGTGGATGGGGAATACCTGATCGGGGATAACACCGACGTGCACGGCTTTCTGGCGGCGCTGGACCAGGCCGAGGTACCCCTGCACGGCCGGCGGGCGCTGGTGCTGGGGGCCGGCGGTTCGGCGCGGGCCGCGGTCTACGGCCTGCTCCTGCGGGGCGCCCAGGTGTTCATCCTGGCCCGCACGCCGGCGCGCGCCCGCCGCCTGGCCGATGACATGGGCGCGGCCGTGGAAGGGGGCAGGGTGGAGGCGGTGGAGCAGGCGCCGGCGGAAGTGGACCTGGTGGTGAACTGCACACCCGTGGGCATGTGGCCGCACCACGATACGGAAAGCCCCCTGCCGGCAGAGGTGCACCTGCGGCCGGGCATGGCGGTCATGGACTTGGTCTACCGGCCGCTGGAGACGGTGCTCCTGCGGCAGGCGAAGGAGGCCGGCGCCAGAACGGTCAGTGGGCTGGAGATGCTGGTCTGGCAGGGCGCGGTGGCGTTCAAACATTGGACAGGGCAGGATGCGCCGGTGGACGTGATGCGCCAGGCCTGCCTGCGCGCGCTGGAAGAAGCATAGGGGGCGGACATGTTGCGCTTTCTGACGGGCGGAGAATCGCACGGGCCGGCGCTGGTAGCCATCATTGACGGCCTGCCGGCCGGCCTGCCCATCCGTGAAGAGGATATCAACATCGAACTGCGCCGGCGCCAGGTCGGCTACGGCCGCGGCGGCCGCATGCAGATCGAACGGGACGAGGTCGCTATCCTGGGCGGCGTATGGCAGGGATGCACCAGCGGCGCGCCCCTCGTGCTTTCCATCGCCAACCGTGATTGGGAGAACTGGCGCGACCGACCCCTGCCGGCGGTCACAGTGCCGCGCCCCGGCCACGCCGACTACGCCGGCATGATCAAATACGGCTTCGACGACGCCCGGCCGGTGCTGGAGCGGGCCAGCGCCCGCGAGACAGCAGCGCGGGTGGCGGTCGGCGCAGTAGCGAAAACCCTCCTGGGGCAGTTCGGCATCCGGGTGGGAAGCTACGTGGAGCGCATTGGACCGGCTGTGGCGGAGATCCCGGCGGAACCTCTGCCGGCGCTGTGGGCGCGGGCGGAAGAGAGCGATGTGCGCTGTCCGGACCCGATCGCGGCGCAGGCCATGCGCGAGGCCATTGATTCCGCGCGGGCCGCCGGCGATTCCTTGGGCGGCATCTTTGTCGTGGGGACGGTGGGACTGCCCGTGGGACTGGGGAGCCATGTCCAGGCAGACCGCCGGCTGGACGCTCGGCTGGCCGCGGCGGTGATGAGCATCCCGGCGGTGAAGGGGGTCGAAATCGGGCCGGCCTTCCAGAATGCCGCCCTTCCCGGCACGCAGGTGCACGATGAATTCCTGCCGGGGACATATAGACGGCCGCGACGGGCCTCCAACCGCGCCGGCGGGCTGGAGGGCGGCATGACCAACGGCATGCCGCTTATCGTGCGCGCCGCCATGAAGCCCATCCCCACCACCCTCACCCAGCGCCGCTCGGTGGACATGCGCACGGGGGAGCCGGCCATGACCCGCTACGAGCGCTCCGATGTCTGCGCCGTGCCGGCGGCTTCCGTCGTCGGCGAGGCGGTGGTGGCCTGGGTGCTGGCCGATGCTTTCCTGGAGAAGTTCGGCGGCGATCACATGGATGATGTGCGCGCCCATTTCCAGCGCGAGGCCGTCGTGCTGGAGGATACGCAGTGGGGAAGTGCCTGATGACCGGTACAGAGGATGCCCGCAATCTTGTCCTGACCGGTTTCATGGGGACCGGCAAAAGCACTGTCGGCCGGCTGGCGGCGGAGCGGCTCGGCCGGCCCTTCGTGGACATGGACGAGCTGATCGTACAGCGCGCCGGCATGTCCATCCCCGAAATTTTCGCCCGCTGGGGAGAGCCGGCCTTCCGCCAAATGGAAGCAGAGCTCTGCCGGGAGCTGGCTGGGCAGTCCGGGCTGGTCATCGCCACCGGCGGTGGGGCGCTGGTCAACCCGGCCAACCGGCAGGTGATGGAGGCCAGCGGACGGGTGGTATGCCTTTGGGCGTCGCCGGAAGAGGTCATCGAGCGGCTGGCCGGCGAACACGGCCGGCCCCTCTTACACACATCGGACCCCCTGACGGAAGCTCGCCGCATCCTGGAACAGCGCCGGGCCGCCTATTCCTCCTTGGCCTGGCACGTGGACACCACCGGCCGGCCCATCGAGGAGGTGGTCGAGGCGGTCCTGCGCATCTGGCGCGCCCATCTGCTGAGCGTTCCGCTTGCGGACAGCCCCTATGACATTTACATTCTCGAGGGGGCGTTGGAAACCGCCGGCCTCCTTATCCGCCGGCTCGGAAACTGGAGCGGGGTGGTGATTGTCAGCAACCCGACGGTATGGGCGTTGTACGGCGAGCGCCTGAGGGCAAGCCTGCAGGCCGCCGGCCTGGAGGCCCGGCCGGCCCTGATGCCCGACGGCGAGTCCTTCAAGACGCTGGAGACCACCGCCGGCCTGTACGAGCAGTTTTTGGACGCCGGCCTGGACCGTGCCGGCCTGGTGGTGGCCCTGGGCGGCGGCGTCGTGGGCGATGTGGCCGGCTTCGCCGCCGCGACCTATATGCGCGGCGTGCCGTTCGTGCAGGTGCCGACCACACTGCTGGCGATGATTGACGCCTCCGTGGGCGGCAAAACCGGCGTGGACATGCCGCGGGGCAAGAACCTGGTAGGCGCGTTCCATCAGCCGCGCCTGGTGCTGATTGACCCGCTGGTGCTGGAGAGCCTGCCGCCGGCACAGGTGCGGCAGGGGCTGGCTGAGGCATTGAAGGCCGCCGTCATCGCTGACCCGATGTTGTTCGAGCTCCTGACGGCCGGCCCGCCCTGGCCCTGGCCCGATGTCATTGCCCGCGCCCTCCAGGTGAAGGTGGACGTGGTCCAGCGTGACCCGCATGAGCAGGGCTGGCGCGCGGTGCTCAACCTGGGGCACACGGCCGGCCACGCCCTGGAGCGCCTCAGCGGCTACCGCATGCCGCACGGGGAGGCGGTAGCCGCCGGCATGATGGTCGCTGTGCACATCGCGGAGATGATGGGACGCTGTGCGCCGGCGCTGGCCGAGCGCATCGCCGCCGCGCTCCGGCATCTGGGACTGCCGATCGGCTGGCCCGGCATATACACCCCAGAGCAGGTGTTGGAGGCCATGGCCAGCGACAAGAAGCGCCGGCACGGCCGTCTGCGCTGGGTACTGCCGCGCGCTATCGGGGAAGTGGAGATTGCCGAGGATGTGCCGGCGGAGGTCGTCCTGGAGGCACTGCGCCGGACGCGCCTCGCAACGTCGTGAATCATATTTAAGGAGGGCCTATGGCGGTGCATGTGCTGGTCCTGCACGGCCCTAATCTCAACCTGCTGGGCCGGCGCGAGGTGGGCATTTACGGCCACACCACCCTGGAGGAGATCAACCAGTCCCTGCGGGAGCTGGCCAAAGAGCTGGATGCCGAACTGCGCATCATCCAGTCAAATCATGAGGGCGTCCTGGTGGATGCCCTGCACGAAGCGGCGGAATGGGCGGACGGCGTGCTCATCAACGCCGGCGCCTACACCCACACCAGCATCGCCCTGCGGGATGCCATCGCCGGCGTCGGCCTGCCGGCGGTGGAAGTACATCTCTCCAACATCTTCGCCCGCGAGCCGTTCCGGCACCATTCGCACCTGGCGCCGGTCTGCATCGGCACCATCTGCGGGTTCGGGCCAGAGAGCTATCTGCTGGGGCTACGGGGGCTGGTCGGATACTTGCGGCGCCGCTCGTAAAAACGATAGGGCAGCAGTGCTCTACGCAGAACACCGCCGCCCCACCGCACTAAAGAAGGAGGAGGAAGATTGGTGATTCTTTTATATACCCACCTTCATCCCCTTTACTGTAAGCGCGATTACCATACAAGGCCGGCTTTCACCGCACCACGAGCATATCCTTGATTTTGGCGTAGGTGGCCGGCCCAATCCCCGGCACGTTCAGCAGTTCCTCCAGGCTGGCATAGGGCCGATGGTCAATCATGCGCTGTGCCAGCACCGGCCCAATGCCCGGCAGTGTCTCCAGCTCTTCCAATGTGGCGCTGTTGAGGTCCAGCGGGTACACCGGTGCGCCGGTGCGTGAGCCGGCGGCCGTCGGGGCAGATGTCGGGGTAGCGGCGGCCGGCGCCGCTACCGTGGGGATGCTGGCTTCACCTTTCACCGGGATGTAAATGTAATCCTGGTCATGCACCTCGCGCGCCAGGTTGACCCGGGTCAGGTCTGCCCCTTCCGCCGGCCCGCCGGCGGCCATCAACGCATCGCGCACGATACTGCCGGCCGGCAGGGGATATACATCAGGGGAGCGCACTGCGCCGCAGATATATACCCGCAGGGGGCCGGGGGTCGGTGAGGGAAGCGGGGTAGGCGTTGGGGCAGGGGTGGCAGTCGCGGGTGAGGTGGCAGTGGGCGGCGGAAGCACCAGCTCCATGCCGGCGGGAGGCAGCCGGTGCAGGAGAAACACCAGCCCGCCCATGATCAGCAGATTGAACAGCCCCAGCA